>CAZYTN010000172.1:0-5019 GCA_964650115.1 uncultured Sulfuritalea sp. | reverse complement strand
GCGAATCCCACGGTCCCGCGATCGGCTGTGTGGTCGACGGCTGTCCTCCCGGTCTGGAGATAACGGCTGCGGAAATCCAGGCCGACCTTGATCGGCGCAAGCCGGGGACCTCACGTCACGTCACCCAGCGCCGGGAATCGGATACCGTCGAGATTCTCTCGGGCGTATTCGAGGGCCGTACCACGGGTACGCCGATCGGCCTGCTGATCCGCAATGAGGATCAGCGCAGCAAGGATTACGGCAATATTGCGGAAACCTTCCGCCCCGGCCATGCCGACTACACCTACTGGCAGAAATTCGGAATCCGCGATCATCGCGGCGGCGGTCGCGCGTCGGCGCGCGAGACGGCCGTGCGTGTCGCCGCCGGAGCAATTGCCAGGAAATGGCTGCAACAGCGTTACGGTGTCACGGTGCGCGGCTGGATGAGCCAGTTGGGGAGTATTCAAATTCCCTTTCAGGACGAGGCCGAGATCTACGGCAATCCCTTTTTCGTCGCCAATGCCGGGATCGTGCCGCAGCTCGAGGACTACATGGATGCGCTGCGCAAGTCGGGCGATTCGGTGGGTGCCGAAATAACCGTGGTGGCGCGTGGCGTGCCGGTCGGCTGGGGCGATCCCGTGTATGACAGGCTTGATGCCGACATCGCCTACGCCATGATGGGCATCAACGCGGTCAAGGGCGTCGAGATCGGCGCCGGGTTCAGGTCGGTCACGCAAAAAGGCAGTGAGCACGGCGACGAACTGACGCCCGCGGGCTTCCTCGGCAACAACGCCGGAGGAATCCTGGGCGGCATTTCCACCGGGCAGGAGGTAGTGGCGAGGATGGCGATCAAGCCGACGTCGAGCATCCGGCTGCCGCGTCGTACCATCAATCTTGCCGGGGAGCCTGCCATCATCGAAACCCACGGTCGGCACGATCCCTGTGTCGGCATCCGCGCCACGCCGATCGCCGAGGCGATGCTGGCGCTGGTGCTGATCGATGCCGCCCTGCGTCATCGCGCCCAGTGCGCCGATGTCGAGTGCCCGACGCGGGCGATTCCCGGCAAGGCCCCGGGTGTTGCCTGATAAAATTCGAACGATATTTCCACTAATTACAGGGCAGGAAGCCATGCACGTCGATCACCACGATCTCTATACCGAATTCCCCGATATGCGCGACGCCATCGATGCCTTGAAGGCGGACGGCGGCTACATCGGCAGCCTGTTCGGGCGCTACAACCGTCTCACCGGCAAGGTCGAAGATCTCGAGGAACACGACATGCCGGTTGCCGACTTCACGCTCGAAGACATGAAGAAGGCGCGGGTCAAGCTCAAGGACGAGATATTCCATCTGTTGCAGGCCTTCCGCGCCGGCCAGAAACGCCAAGCTTGATTTTCCTGCCGCACGGCCGCCTGGCCGTCTGGTATTTCTGGTATTTCGCGTTCATCGGCGCCTTCCTGCCGTATTTCGCGCTTTACCTGCAGTCCATCGGGCACTCTGCCGGCCGCATCGCGGTGCTGATGTCGCTCGGACAACTGATGCGGCTGCTGGCTCCGCTGCTTTGGAGCTGGCTGGCCGATAGCGGTGGGCGTCGGGTACGTATCGTCGTCACTTCCACGGCTGCCGCGCTCGCGAGCTTTTCGGTGGTGTTCCTGACCCAGGATTTCGTCGGCCTGCTGATCGGCATGGCGGTCCTTCACTTCTTCTGGAGCGCATCGCTGCCTCTGGTCGAAGCGCTGACCCTGGGACACCTTGCCGCCAATCCGGAGCGCTATGGCCGCATCCGGCTCTGGGGTTCAATCGGTTTCATCCTAGCGGTGCTGGGCGTGGGCATGCTGCTCGACCTGGCGCCGATCCAGTCGCAGCTCTGGGTCGCCTGGGTCCTGCTGCTGGGGACCCTGGCCAGCGCGTTGACGCTGACCGAGGTGAAAGGGAAAGCATGGACGGTTGCCGGTCCTATTGCTCCCGTGCTGCGTCAGCGCAAGGTGGTGTTTCTGCTTGCCGCCGGGCTTCTGATGACCGCGGCGCATGGCGCCCTCTATGTTTTCTACTCGATTCATCTCGTTGCCCAAGGTTACGGAAAAACCCTGGTCGGGCTGCTGTGGACGCTGGGTGTGGTGGCCGAGATCGCGGTGTTCCTCCTGATGCCGAGAATTTCAGTCCGGGTTTCGCTGCGCCGGATTCTGCTCGCCTGCTTTGTCCTGGCGACATGGCGTTTCCTGGTGATCGGCTGGGGCGTCGCGTCCGTCAGTGCCCTGGTGTTGGCGCAGTTGCTGCATGGCGCGAGCTTTGGCGCCCACCATGCGGCAACCATGGCGGCCCTAAATCGCTGGTTCGAGCCTGGCCAGCAGGCACGGGCACAGGCGCTGTATGGCAGTGTCGCCTACGGAGCCGGTGGCCTGGGTGGTGCCTTGCTGGCGGGCGCCTTGTGGGAGAGGGCTGGTGCCGGGATCACCTTCAGTGCGGCTTCCCTGCTCGCTCTCATCGGCCTGATTCTGGTCTGGCGCGGTGTTCCGGGCGATTCGGCGGGCGCTGCTGTGCGATAATTTGAAATCCATGCCGATGCTTTGGAAATCATGTCGAAAACGCTTTACGAGAAACTTTGGGACAGTCATGTCGTTCACGTCGAAGATGACGGCACGGCATTGCTCTACATTGATCGCCATCTGGTGCATGAAGTCACCAGTCCGCAGGCCTTCGAGGGCTTGAAACTCGCTGGGCGCAAGCCCTGGCGGGTTTCGTCCATCGTCGCCACGGCCGACCACAATACGCCCACGTCGCACTGGGAACGCGGCATCCTGGACCCGATCTCGCGCCAGCAGGTGGAGACGCTGGATGCCAATATTCGCGAAGTCGGCGCCTTGGCCTATTTCCCGTTCCAGGATCGGCGCCAGGGCATAGTTCATGTCGTCGGGCCGGAGAACGGCGCGACGCTGCCCGGCATGACCGTGGTCTGTGGCGACTCGCATACCTCGACGCATGGCGCCTTTGCCTGTCTCGCCCATGGCATCGGCACTTCCGAAGTCGAACATGTGCTGGCCACGCAATGCCTGCTGCAGAAGAAGTCGAAGACCATGCTGGTCAGGGTCGACGGCAAAGTCGGCGCTGGCGTTACGGCGAAGGACCTCGTGCTGGCCCTGATCGGTCGCATCGGCACGGCTGGCGGCACCGGTTACGCCATCGAATTCGGTGGTGAGGCGATTCGGGCGCTTTCCATGGAAGGTCGCATGACGGTATGCAACATGGCGATCGAGGCCGGCGCCCGCGTCGGCTTCGTCGCCGCCGACGAAACGACCATCGCCTATCTGAAGGGCCGCAACTTCGCCCCCAAGGGCGAGGACTGGGACAAGGCCGCAGCCTTCTGGCGCACACTGGTGTCCGACGTCGATGCCCGATTCGACAGCGTGATCGAACTGGATGCGCGCCTGGTCGTGCCGCAGGTGACCTGGGGCACCTCTCCGGAAATGGTGACAGGAATAGATGGCACAGTCCCGGCGCCCGAGGATTTCAAGGATCCGGTCAAGAGCGAAGGGGTCGCCAGGGCGCTGCAGTACATGGGCCTGACGCCGCGCATGCGCATCGACCAGATCAGGATCGACAAGGTCTTCATCGGTTCCTGCACCAATTCCCGCATTGAAGACCTGCGCGCGGCAGCGGCAGTGGCCAAGGGGCGCACGCTTGCCGCCAATGTCAAGCTGGCGCTGGTGGTGCCCGGCTCGGGCTTGATCAAGGAACAGGCAGAAGCCGAGGGGCTGGACAAGATCTTCATCGCCGCCGGTTTCGAGTGGCGGCAGCCGGGCTGTTCCATGTGCCTGGCGATGAATGATGATCGCCTAGCGCCCGGCGAGCGTTGCGCGTCGACCTCGAACCGCAATTTTGAAGGGCGGCAGGGTGCCGGCGGCCGCACCCATCTAGTCAGCCCGGCGATGGCGGCGGCGGCGGCGATTGCCGGCCGTTTTGCCGATGTTCGTGAATTGCTATGAGGAGAAAATCCATGTCCAGAGTTTTTATCGCTTTCGTCATGATGCTGGTCCTGTCTGCCTGCAACACCGTGGAAGGTATCGGCAAGGATGTCAAGAAAGGCGGCGAAGCCATTGAGAAGGCGGCGAAGTAATGGAGAAATTCATCAAGCTGGACGGATTGGTTGCCCCGCTTGATCGCGCCAATGTCGATACCGATGCCATCATCCCCAAGCAGTTTCTCAAATCGATCAAGCGCTCCGGCTTCGGCCCGAACGCGTTCGACGAGTGGCGCTATCTCGATCACGGCGAGCCGGGGCAGGATTGCGCCAAGCGACCGAAGAATCCCAATTTCGTGCTCAACCAGGTGCGCTACCAGGGCGCTGCCATTCTGCTTGCGCGAAGCAACTTCGGTTGCGGCTCGTCCCGCGAACATGCGCCGTGGGCGCTTTACGATTTTGGTTTTCGAGCCATTCTCGGCGAATCCTTTGCCGACATTTTTTTCAACAACTGCTTCAAGAATGGCCTGCTGCCGATTGTCCTGCCCAAGCCGGAGATCGACGCGCTGTTCGGCCTGACCGAGCACTTGCCCGGATATCGGCTGGTAGTCGATCTGCCCGCTCAGTTGGTGGTACGGCCCGATGGACATGCCATCCACTTCGAGGTGGATGCCTTCCGCAAGGAATGCATGCTCAATGGCTGGGACGATATCGGCCTGACCTTGCGCCATGCCGAAAAGATCCGCGAATTCGAGGCGCGTCGTCGCGCTGAACAGCCCTGGCTATTTGCATAAAGGATTTCCAATGAAGATTTGCGTCCTACCCGGCGATGGCATCGGGCCGGAAATCATGGCCGAGGCCGTGCGCGTACTCAAGGCGCTCGATCTCAAGCTGGAAATGGAAGAAGCGCTGCTGGGCGGCTGCGCGGTGGATGCCACAGGCGATCCTTATCCCGAGGCGACCCAGAAGCTGGCGCAGGCTGCCGACGCGGTGCTGCTCGGCGCCGTGGGCGGCCCGAAATGGGACGGCAATCCGCGCGAGCAGCGGCCTGAACGCGGCCTGCTGGGTATACGCAAGCAGCT
>CAZYTN010000171.1:1785-5022 GCA_964650115.1 uncultured Sulfuritalea sp. | reverse complement strand
TCTGGACCTGCGGCCATTACACCTACCGCCTGAAAGATACCTCGCGCATGGATGCATCAGGCAAGTACGAGTTGCTCACGGCCGAGCACATCTTCAAGGACTATCAGTTCAGCGTCGACAACAAGATCGCGCTGCCGACCGCACCGCCCGCCTGATCGGGCTGTTAACGTGATGCACCTTGTTCGAAGTCTCCGGTAATGGACGCGCGCAGCGCGCCGACTGGTAACCCCCCGCGAGGGGGGGAAGGGGGGCGGGCGACCAATTCGCTTTTCGCATGATTCATCTTCGGCGGGTGGCGCTCGGTGCTATAAGCCGCTCGGTGCTATAAGCGCTAGAGTTGGGCCTCGCCGCAACTGGAGCCACTCATGAACGATCGCATTCGCCACCTGCTCGACCAGATGTCCGTGCTTGAAGAGGATTTGCGCCTGGCGCTCCACGAACAGGAGGCCAGCGCGCTGTACCGGATCAAGGGCAAGCGCGTCGAGTTCGAGGAATCCATCAGGCAGGCCCACCTGCGGCTCAAGTCGGGATTTTTCCACTGGCTGGTCACCTACCGTCCGCAGAACCTGATCACCGGGCCGATCATCTATTCGATGATTGTCCCGCTGGCGATCCTCGATGTTTTCGTCAGTTTCTACCAGGCGATCTGCTTTCCGATTTACGGCGTCGCCAAGGTGAGCCGGGCGGATTACATGGTGTTCGACCGGCAGCAACTTGAGTACCTGAACTTCATCGAAAAATTCCACTGCACCTATTGCGCCTATGCCAACGGGCTAATCGCCTACGTGACCGAGATTTCAGGGCGCACCGAGGAATATTTCTGCCCGATCAAGCACGCGCACAAGGTGCTGGGCACCCATTCCCGCTATTCGCGCTTCCTGAACTACGGCGATGCCGCCGACTACGAGGCGCGACTCGAGCAGTTCCGCGTCGGACTCGGCTCGAAGAAGTAAGCCCGGCGCGCCGCCTGACGACGGTCGCTGACGCCCGGGATCAGGCGGGGAATACCCCGGTAGAAAGATAGCGGTCGCCGCGGTCGCAGACGATGCTGACGATCACCGCGTTCTCCACCTGACCGGCGATGCGCAAGGCCACGACCAGCGAGCCGCCGGAGGAAATCCCGGCAAAGATGCCCTCCTCCCGTGCCAGCCGCCGCGACATTTCCTCGGCTTGTCCCTGGCTCACGTTTTCCACCTGATCGACGCGCGAACGGTCGAATATCTTCGGCAGGTAAGCTTCCGGCCATTTGCGTATGCCGGGGATCTGCGAGCCTTCCTCGGGCTGGCAGCCGATGATGCGGATCGCCGGGTTCTTTTCCTTGAAATAGCGCGAGCAGCCCATGATCGTTCCCGTGGTGCCCATGCTGGATACGAAATGCGTGATGCGGCCCGCCGTGTCGCGCCAGATTTCCGGCCCGGTCCCCTCGTAGTGCGCCAGCGGGTTGTCCTCATTGGCGAACTGGTCGAGGACGACGCCCTTGCCGTCGGTCAACATCCTTTCGGCCAGATCCCGCGCGGCTTCCATGCCGCCGGCCTTGGGCGTCAGCACCAGTTCGGCACCGAAGGCGCGCATGGTCTGGCAGCGCTCGAGGCTCTGGTTCTCGGGCATGATCAGGATCATGCGGTAGCCGCGCATTGCCGCGGCCATCGCCAGCGCTATTCCGGTATTGCCCGAGGTGGCCTCGATCAGCGTGTCGCCCGGCTTGATGCGGCCGCGCGCCTCGGCATGGGTGATCATGGCCAGAGCCGGCCTGTCCTTCACCGAACCGGCTGGATTGTTGCCTTCCAGCTTGGCCAGGATCACGTTGTTGCGCCGGACGTTCTCCGCGCCAGGGATGCGCTTCAACTGCACCAGCGGCGTGTTGCCGACGAAATCCTCGAGCGTTTTCCAGTTCATGGCGTCTGCCTCACCGGGCCAGCCAGGTGACGTACTCGGCGACACCTTCTTCCACCGTCGCGAAGGACTCCTGGTAACCGGTTGCGCGCAATTGACCAAGGTCAGCCTCGGTGAAGCTCTGGTACTTGCCTTTCAATGCATCGGGAAAGGGAATGTATTCAATGATGCCCTGGGCCACGAGTTCGGCCACCGACTGTGCCGCCTTGCCCTCCAACGCACGACAGGCATTGACAGTCGCGGCGGCGAGTTCATTGAAGCTCTGCGCGCGTCCGGTGCCGAGGTTGCAGATGCCGGAGCAGCGGCTTTCCAGAAAATCCATGTTGACCTTGACCACGTCGCCGACATAGACGAAATCGCGCCGCTGCTCGCCGTTGCCGTAGCCGCCATAGCCTTCGAACAGCCTGACCTTGCCCTCGGCCCGGTACTGGTTGAAATGGTGGAAGGCGACCGAGGCCATGCGCCCCTTGTGCTGCTCGCGCGGGCCATAGACATTGAAATAGCGGAAGCCGGCAACTTGCGAGTCGGCACCGGCCGCGTCTGGCCCGATTCTGCGCCGCACCACCTGGTCGAAGAGGAATTTCGAGTAGCCATAGACATTCAGCGGCGCTTCGAACTCGCGCTCCTCGCGGAACACCCCGCCGCCGCCGTAAACCGCGGCGCTCGAGGCATACAGGAAGCTGATCTCCTGTTCGGCGCAGAAATCCAGCAGGGCCAGCGAGTAGCGGTAGTTGTTGGCCATCATGTAACGGCCATCCGTTTCCATGGTGTCCGAGCATGCACCCTGGTGCAGGATTGTCTCGATACCGCCGTCGAACTGACCGTTCTCGACCATGTCGAGGAACTCGTGCTTGTCGAGATAGTCGGCGATCTCGCAATCGGCAAGATTGAGGAATTTGTCGGCGCGCGTCAGGTTGTCGACCGCGATGATGTCGGAAATGCCGCGCTCGTTGAGCGCCTTGACCAGATTCGCGCCGATAAACCCGCAGGCGCCGGTGACGACGTAGTACATGGAGTTTCCTAGTTGAGCTGTTTCAATTCTTCCAGGGAGCACGTCGCCGTGCCCAATTTGCCGACCACGATACCGGCGGCGAGATTGGCCTGGCGCATGGCTTGCGGCAAGGCCAGACCGCTGCCCAGCATTACCGCCAGCGTTGCAATGACCGTGTCCCCGGCACCGCTGACATCATAAACCTCGCGCGCCAGTGCCGGCTCATGCGTGGTGCCGCCAGGTGAAAACAGCGTCATGCCCTCTTCGCTGCGGGTGACCAGCAATGCATCCAGTTGCAGTTCGCTGCGCAGACGGTCGGCCTTCTGCGCAAGTTCGGCTTCGTCCTTCCAGCG
>CAZYTN010000171.1:0-1685 GCA_964650115.1 uncultured Sulfuritalea sp. | reverse complement strand
ACCGGCGCTTCCGGCGAAATGCGCGAGACATCGCCGAACCAGTAGCGGTCCAGCATCACGTCGCCAACGACCAGGATGCGGGTGGCGGAGGTATCGGGAACGGTCTTCATAGCCTGCCGATGGTGAAATATTCCAGCCCGGCCTTGCGTGGCGTCGCCGGATCGTAAAGATTGCGGCCGTCAAAAATTGCCGGCGTCTTCAATTTGGCCTTGATGGCAGCGAAATCGGGGCTGCGGAATTCCTTCCATTCGGTGACGATGGCCAGTGCATCGGCGCCATCGAGCGCTGCCATCGGCGTCGAGGCATAGCTGATGCGCGGGTTGTCGCCGAGGACTCGCTGCGCTTCGTGCGTGGCCACCGGATCGTAGGCGCAAATCGATGCGCCGCGTGCCAGCAGGTCGGCAATCAGCACCAGGCTCGACGCCTCGCGCATGTCATCGGTATTCGGCTTGAATGCCAGGCCCCACAGGGCGAAGGTCTTGCCGCTGAGATCCTTGCCGAGGCGCTGCGTAATCTTTTGGCCCAGCACGTTCTTCTGGGCTTCGTTGGCCGCCTCGACTGCCTGCAGCACCTGCAAGCCCTGGCCCGCCTCCCGGGCGGTACGGATCAGGGCCCGGACGTCCTTGGGAAAGCAGGAACCGCCGAAACCGACCCCGGGGTAGAGAAAATGGAAGCCGATGCGCGGATCGGAACCGATGCCCCTTCTCACCAGTTCGATGTCGGCGCCGAGCTTTTCCGCCAGGTTGGCCAGTTCGTTCATGAAGCTGATGCGGGTTGCCAGCATGGCGTTGGCCGCATACTTGGTCAGTTCCGCGCTCTTCACGTCCATCACCATCAGGCGCTCGTGATTGCGCTGGAAGGGGGCATAAAGTTCGCGCATCATTTCGACGGCGCGCGCGTCGTCGGCGCCGACCACGATGCGATCGGGTTTCATGAAGTCGTCGACCGCCGCACCTTCCTTGAGGAATTCCGGGTTGGAGACGACGCTGAAGTCGATGCTGGCGCGGCGTGCCTGCAGTTCCCCGGCGATCGCCGCGCGCACCTTGTCGGCGGTACCGACCGGGACCGTGGATTTGTTCACCACGACCTTGTAGCCGTTCATGTGGCGTCCGATGTTGCGTGCGGCAGCGACGACGTACTGCAAGTCGGCGCAGCCATCCTCATGCGGTGGGGTGCCGACGGCAATGAATTGGATGTCACCGTGCGCGACGGCGGCCTCGATATCGGTGGTAAAGCGCAGGCGACCGGCCGCCTCGTTCTTCCTCACCATGGCCTCCAGGCCCGGTTCGTAGATCGGAATGCCGCCTTCGTTGAGCGTACGGATCTTCGCCGCATCCAGGTCAAGGCAGAGCACGTCATTGCCGACGTCGGCGAGGCAGGTGCCGGAAACCAGTCCAACGTAGCCGGTGCCGATGACGGTGATTTTCATGGTTTATTATGGAACGATGTCGAATTCTTCGGTGCGTTTGGGCGGATAGGTTTCCCAGCCGCCGCAACCCGGGCAGCGCCAGTAGAACTGACGCGCCTTGAAACCACAGGCATCGCATCGATAGCGCGCAACGCGACGGGTGTGATTGTGAATCAGGTTCTTGATCAGTTCCAGATCGGGGCGACGTTCGGGTGTCGCCACCAGAATCTGCGCCTCCAGCAACTTGTCGAGTCCCAGCAGCGTCGGATTGCGCCGC
>CAZYTN010000170.1:0-5057 GCA_964650115.1 uncultured Sulfuritalea sp. | reverse complement strand
GACAGGCCTTCCTGCAACTTCTCGCGCCGCGTATCGATGATGCGCACCACCGGCATGGCCTCGGCCACGGCGCGCTCGGGCAGTTCGAGCATGCGGTAGCGGCCGGTCCCGGCGTGATGGAAAGTCTCCAGCGAGGGCGTTGCGGAGCCGAGCACGATGGGGATGTTCAGTTGATGCGCGCGCCAGATCGCCACGTCGCGCGCCGAGTAGCGCAGGCCTTCCTGCTGCTTGAAGGAGGCATCGTGTTCCTCGTCGACGATGATCAGCTGCAGGCGCGGCAGCGGCATGAACACGGCGAGCCGGGTGCCGAGCACGATCTGGGCGCGGCCCGCCAGCGCTTCGAGAAAGCCGCGCGCGCGCGCGGCATCGCCCATGCCGCTGTTGGCGCAAACCACGTGCGCGGCGGGAAAGCGCGAGGCGACGCGGCCTTCGAGCTGTGGCGTCAGGGCAATTTCCGGCACCAGCATCAGCGCCTGGCCGCCGCGCGCGAGAACGGCATCGATGGCGCGCAGATAGACTTCGGTCTTGCCGCTGCCGGTAACGCCATGCAGCAGCATGACGTGGAAGCCGGCCTGGCCGACGATGGCCGTCACCGCGTCCTGCTGCGCTTTCAGCAGTTGCGGCACTGGTGCAAAAGTCATGTCCCCGGCGCCGGGGACGGTATCCCCTGGTGACGGCACCGGCGGGACGGCAATCGACGACCCAACGCGCTTCTTGATGCCCGGCTTCCTGATGCGCGGCAGCTTGCCGCGTCGCAGCATCGGCGGCAGGGCGAAGGAGGTCACTTCACCCAGCGGCGTCTGATAATAGCGCGCGCAAAATTCGCAGAGCGCCAGCCACTCGGTGGGCAAGGCCGGCATGTCGCGCAGGACTGCGACAACCTCTTTCAGCTTGGCGTCCGGTTGTCCGCTCGTCGCCGCCAGTTCGACGAGCACTCCGGTGCGCAAACCCGTGCCGAAAGGCACGGTCACCCGCCGGCCGATATCGCTTTCGTCAGAGTCCGGCGCGAGATAATCGAAAAGTCTCGGCAGAGGCAGATCAAGGGCAACGCGAACGATGTTCATGCCGGGTCAAATGCTTGCAGATCAATGCTCGAGAAAACCTTCGCATAAGCCTTCAACTCGTTGCTGCAAATGGAGAAATGGCTTACCCACAAATTCTGTGGATAACTTTGTGAGTAAGGACCCGGCAAAAATCCTAAGTGACCGTCCGGCAAAGGCATTTTCATCTCTGCGCAATATTTGAACAAAATTATATTGTTCAATTTCAATTAGTTATTAACATCGAGAGCAAATATCCCGGAAGGACAGTCGCCTTGCAGCCGCGTACGGATTTCTGTGAATAAGTCAACTGCGGGAGTCTTTTTCGCCCCCTTGCCAAGCCTTGCCGGGAGGCCTTTTTCGGGCGGAGGGGCGGCACAAGGCGCGCCCCCCTTGGCCTGCCAAATCAGCCCCGCGCGGAACCGCGCCGGCTGTGGCTGTGCACGGTGTCAACCAAAACTTTCACGTTTTCAGGCGGAGTAAATTGGGAAATGCCATGACCCAGATTGAAGACATGCCCGCCTGAATTTTTGTCTTCGCCATCAATGCCGAAACTGTCCAGCACACGCCGCGCTTCGGCTGCCACATTCTCGGGCGAGGCGAACAAGGCCATCGGATCGAGATTGCCTTGCAGCGCAACACGCTTGCCGACGCGCCGACGTGCTTCGCCGAGATCGGTGGTCCAGTCGAGGCCTACGGCGTCGCAACCAATGTCGGCAATCGCTTCCAGCCACTGGCCGCCGCCCTTGGTGAACACGATGCAGGGCACGCGCTCGCCGTCGTGCTCGCGCTTGAGGCCGGCCACGATGCGCTGCATGTAGCCCAGCGAAAACTCGCGGTAGGCGGCGTGCGACAGCACGCCGCCCCAGGAGTCGAAAATCATCACCGCCTGGGCGCCGGATTCGATCTGGGCATTGAGGTAGTCGGTCACCGCGGTGGCCGTGACATCGAGAATGCGGTGCAACAAATCGGGGCGGTCATAGAGCATGGTCTTGATCGTGCGGTAATCGGTCGCCGAACCGGAACCGCCTTCCACCATGTAGCTGGCGAGGGTCCACGGGCTGCCGGAAAATCCGATCAACGGCACCGAGTTGCCCAGGGCGCGACGGATTTCGGCCACCGCATCCATGACATAGCGCAGGTGTACGTTCGGGTCCGGTGCCGTCAGGTCGCGAATCGCCCACTCCTCGCGCAGCGGGCGCTCGAAACGCGGCCCCTCGCCCTCGGCGAAATACAGGCCGAGGCCCATCGCGTCGGGTACGGTGAGGATGTCGGAGAAAAGGATGGCGGCATCGAGTTCGAAGCGCGACAACGGTTGCAGCGTGACCTCGCAGGCCAGTTGCGGGTTCTTGCACAGTTGCATGAAACTGCCGGCGCGGCGCCGCGTCTCGTTGTACTCGGGCAGGTAGCGCCCGGCCTGGCGCATCAGCCAGACGGGGGTGTACTCGACAGGTTCGCGCAGCAGCGCACGCAGGAAGGTATCGTTCTGGGGGCGGGCCGAGGGTGACATGAGAGGCAATCCAGCGAGACAAAAGAGCCATTATCGCACTAGCAGCCTGCCGGACTTGATTCGCACCATCGAATCAAGTCCGGCAGGCTGCTAGCGTCGCCAGAAGGTCGGCGTCAGCACCACCAGCAAGGTGAAGATCTCCAGTCGGCCGAGCAGCATGGCGAAGCTGCAGACCCAGGTCTGGAAGTCGGTCAGCACCTCGTAGGTCGTCGCCGGACCGACCTGGTTCAGTCCCGGCCCGGTGTTGTTGACCGTCGCCACCACCGCGGTAAAGGCGGTCAGGATGTCGAGTCCGGAGAAGGTCATCAGCAGGGTCAGCGCGACCAGAAAGCACATGTAGGCGAAGCCGAAAGCCAGCACGGCGGTCAGGATATTCTGCGACACCGCGACGCCGCCGACGCGCACCGGCCAGATCGCGTTCGGGTGCATGGCGCGCAGCAGCTCGCGATAGACCTGCTTGTAGAGGATGATCGCGCGCATCATCTTGATGCCGCCGCCGGTGGAGCCGGCGCTGGTGGCGAAGCTGCAGAGGAACAGCATCCACAGCGGCGCGAAGATCGGCCACAGGTTGTAGTCGACGCTGGCAAAGCCGGTGGTGGTGGCGATCGACACGACGTTGAACAGGGCATGGCGAAACGCCGCGCCGAAGTCGGGATAGACGCCCTGCACGTTGAGGTAGATCGCGATACCTACTACGCTGGCCAGCGTCACGCCGAGAAAGTAGCGGACCTCGGAATCGTGGGCATAGGGCATCAGGCCGCGACTGCGCACGGCAAGGAACAAGGTGGCGAAGTTCATCCCCGCAATCAGCATGAAGACTACCGTGACGCTCTCGATCAAGGGCGAATTCCAGTGGCCAAAGCTCGCATCGTGGCTGGAAAAGCCACCCAGCCCCATGGTGGTGAAGGCGTGCATTACGGCGTCGAACCAACTCATGCCGGCCCAGCGCAGCGAGAGCACGCAGAGCACGGTGACGACGGCATACACCAGCCACAGGCCTTTGGCCGTCTCCGCCATGCGCGGGGTCAGACTGGAATCCTTCATCGGTCCCGGCGTCTCGGCCTTGAACATCTGCCGGCCGCCGATGCCCAGCAGCGGCAGCACCGCCACCGCCAGCACGATCAGGCCCATGCCGCCCAGCCAGACCAGCATGCCACGCCAGAGGTTGATCGAGGGTGGCAGGTTGTCGAGGCCGGAGAGTACCGTGGCGCCGGTGGTGGTGAGCCCGGACATGGCCTCGAAATAGGCGTCGGTGAATGACGCGTGCAACTGGAAAATGAATGGCAGGCAGGCGAACACCGGCAGAATCGACCAGACCATGACCACCATGAGAAATCCGTCGCGCACCTTTAGGTCCTTTTTCTCCTTGCGCGCCGTCCACCACAAACCGGCACCGGTAAGTATCGTCAGCAGCAGGGCTTCGTCGTAGGCGCCCTGGGCGCCGTCCCCGATCGAGTAGGAATAAATCCAGGGCACCAGCATGGTCAGGCCGAAGCCAGCCAGCAGCACGCCAAAGACACGGACGACGGGGTAGTAGGACTTCATGCCGCCTAGAGGAACTGGAAGCCGACCTGGAACAGCTTCTCGACCTGGAGCACCTCGCGCTTGCGGGTGCAGAACACCACGACGTGGTCGTTCTCCTCGATTACGGTGTCATGATGGGGAATGATGACCCGCGCCACCTGCTTGTCGACCAGGAATCCTTCCATCTGCACCACCTGCAGCTCGCCGGTGTCACGCACGATCGCGGCAATGTGCGCGCCCTTGATCACCGGCAGTTCGTCTATGCGGCGGCCGACCACCTTGCTGCTCTTCCTGTCGCCATGTACCACCAGTTCCAGGGCCTCGGCCGCGCCGCGGCGCAGGCTATGCACGCGCGCCACGTCGCCACGGCGGCAGAAGGTCAGCAGCGACCCGATCGAGACCTGCGCCGGCGAGAGGCCGATGTCGATCGGGCCGCCCTGCACCATGTCGGCGTAGGCGCGGCGGTTGATCAGCGCCAGCACGCGCTTGCAACCCATCCGCTTGGCCAGCGAAGCGGCCATGATGTTGTCCTCGTCGTCATTGGTCAGGGCGAGGAATATGTCCATCTCGTCGATGTTTTCCTGCGCCAGCACGTTTTCGTCGGTGGCCTCGCCGTGCAGCACCAGGCTGCGGTGCAGGCGCGTGGCAACCAGTTCGGCGCGCACCGGATCGCGTTCGATCACCTTGACTTCATGAGCGGCCTCCAGCACCGACGCCACACGTGACCCGATGTTGCCGCCGCCGGCGATCATGACTCGCTTGACCGGCTTCAGCATGCGGCGCAGCTCGCGCATCACGGGACGGATGAACTCGGTCGCCGCCAGCACGAAAACTTCGTCGCCGGCCTCGATGATGGTGTTGCCCTCGGGATCCACCGACTGGTGCTCGCGGAAAATCGCGGCGATGCGGGCGTCGACGCCGCGCGGCAGGTGTTCGCGCATTGCCTTGATCGGCTTGCCGACCAGCAGGCCGTCGGCGTAGGC
>CAZYTN010000169.1:0-5065 GCA_964650115.1 uncultured Sulfuritalea sp. | reverse complement strand
ACCATGCGGCCGCTGGTGATGTGCTCGACGATCACTTCCACGCCATCGGGCTTGGTCTTCAGCCGGGCGGCCACTCTTTTGTAGGCGGGGCCCTTCTTGGTCTTGTCGATGGCGTGGCACTTGAAGCAGTCGTTCCTCTTGGCCAAGGCCTGGGCGGCCTCGGCGTCAACTTGCGCCTGCAGCGGGCCGGCGGCAAGGCCAAGCAGCAGCATTACGCCCAGCGTGATCGCCTGCCTGGTGGTCATCGGTCCCTGCTTGTCAGGGGCCCGCGACATCCCCGCTTCAAGGCAATCGCCTCGAAGCGGGGATCCCTCAGTGCCCACCGCCACCCAGGAAGCCGATGGCGATCAGCACCAGCAACGTTAGTCCGAACGCGATCAGCACCAGGCCGAGAATCTTCGAAGCCAGCGTGAAGGGTGCCGACGGCGCATCCACCAGATACTTCTCCAGCTGGCCGGTTTCGACCAGGCGGTCGTACTGCGCCCGGTGCTCGTGCTTGAACTCATCCAGCGACTGGGTGCCGGTGAACATCACCACGTCCGGCGGCGGCAGCTTGTCGGGGCGGAAGTGGTTGTTGAAGAAATGCACTGTGAACAGGAACACCGCGGCGAGCACGGCCTCTTCGCCATGCACCACCATCGCCACGTTGAACACCCAGCCCGGCAGGTAGCTGGCAACCACGTGCGGGAAGGCCAGCATCATGCCGCTGCCGCCGATGATGGCCATACCCCAGAACACCGCCCAGTAGTCGAACTTCTCCCAGTAGGACCAGCGCTCGATGCGCGGGCGCTCGCCCTTGCCGACGAACCATTTGAACATGCCGATGATGTCGTCCAGGTCCTTCCAGTTGGGGACGAAGGAATCCGGGCCGAAGAACTTGAAGTCCTTCCACTTGCGGGCGATGGCGATCGAGACCGCAACCAGGTGGATGGCGAAAATGCCGAGCATGGTGTAGGCCGCCAGGCGGTGCACCTGACCGGCGATTTTCGGACTGCCGATTGCCGCCATCACCGTCTTGGCCCAGTTGGTCTCGGGGAAGAATGCCGCCATCCCTGTCAACACCAGCGTCATCACGCTCAAGGCGAACAACAGGTGGGCGATGCGCCACATCGGGCCGAAGCGTCGTACATGCTTGGTGGCGGTCTCCTGCCGCCGCTCTTCTATCTTCAGATCGGCCGGCAAGTCATGGGTGCGAATATGCCAATGAGCACCGCCAGCCTTGCGATCCGCATATTCGCGATACCACCACAGACCCGAATGCAACCAGAAGAAGGCGAAGACGCCAACCAGCAGGGCGACCATGGCTTTCGTGGTGAGCCAGATTTCAGGATACTTGGCGAAGTCGTGGCTGTTGCCATGCGGGCTGAAGCTGAGGAATCCGGCAGTCGCCAGCGGCGGCTTGCCCTCCTTACCGCTGTGGCACTTCTGGCAGCTCTTGAGCCGGTTCTTCTCGTTCATCTTCGACTTCGGATCCTTCGACGGCTCGATGCCATGGCTGCCGTGGCAGTCGGCACACTTCGCGGTATAGGCGTAGCCCAGGGTGGTGACCTGGCCGTGGTAGGAACTCTTGTAGGACTTGAAGGCCTCCTGGTGGCAATCGCCGCAACTGGCCGTGATCGCCAGCTTGGCCTTGTCCGTGGAACTGCCGATGATGTCGTGGGTGGTATGGCAATCGGAGCAGACGGCCGACTTGTCGTTCTTCTTCTCGATCACTTCCTTGCCGTGGATGGATTCGCTCCATTCTTCCAAATGATCGGTATGGCACTTGTCGCCGCAGACATTGGGTACGGTGAGATGCCACGCCTTGCGTTCCTGGGTGCCACGCGGCGGCACATCGAAGGTATGCACATCATGGCAATCGCTGCAGATCGCCATCAGTTTGGTCGGATCGTCCTTGTCCGGCTTGGCGTGGAAGGACTTCTTGTAGGCCGCGACGTTGTCGGCGACGATGCCGAGGCGGGGCTTTTCAGCAGCCTTGCCCAGCTTTTTCGTTTCTTCCCAGAGGTCGAGGTGGCACTGTGCGCACTCTGCCTTCTTCACTGAGGCTGATTTCCGGTGCGGTGTCACGCTATCGGTGATTTCCAGGTGGCAGGCGACACAGTCCATCTTGGCGTGCACACTCGTGACGTACTTGACCGGCACAACGGGGCGCACATCGCGCTTCTTGCCATTGGAGGCAAGCATCTGCAGCTTGCCTTTCTCGCCATTGTGGCAGCTCTGGCAAGTGGCGTTGTCCAGCTTTTGCGCAGCAGGTGCCGCGCCCTTGTCCGGGGCCGCAAGCGCCGCCCCGCTGGCGAGGGTTGCGGTCACGCAAACTGCCGCCGCCATAAGCCATGTTGCAAACTGGTCGATACGCATGATTCCGATTCCCCGATAGCTCTTTGTCTTTTTACTGGTCGCCAGGCGCGCGGCGAGCGCTCGCAAGCGGACGGGGCCTGTTGCACAGGCCCCGTCAGGTAGTGCGGATTACTGCGCGAGGATCCACTGTGCAATGTTGCTCAGTTCTTTCGGATCTTTGGTATCGATGTTCTTGTGGTCTTCCTCGGTGCCGTCTTCGAGCTTGACCTTGGGACTGGTGGTCATCTGCTTGATGGCCTCTTTCTCACCGAGTTTCTTTTCCTTGTACTTGGCGGCAATCTTCTGGTAGGAGGGCCCCTTCTTGGTCTTGTCGATGGCATGGCATTTGAAACAGTCGTTCTTCTTGGCCAGCGCCTTGGCCGCCGCCTCGTCAACGGCCGCATGCACCGGGGCCAAGCCGGCGAGGGCGACGAACAGCGATCCGGTCAGCAATAGGGAAGTTTTGATTTTCATGGTTCGGCTCCGAAAAAGTTACTGCAAAATGGAACGTCTGTGCTAGCGCAAAAACACCTCGGTGACTGAAAGGAAAACGCCGGACGCGCCAGCGGTTCCGGCTTGATGCAATATTCCCGCTCGAGGTAAAACTGCAATCCTCGTGCCACCAGGCATTTCTGCACAGCAGCCGCCTAAAGCGTGTGGGAGATTGCCTTGGATTTGTCGCAAAATCAAGACGCCTGTCCCTTTTCGATGACGCCTCCGCATCGCTTCATGGTCGTGTTCATCTCGACCCAAGGGGCTTCGCGACGCGTCAACCCCGGCGCAGCAGATCGGCTTCCATCTGCACGAAGCGCCGGGTGAGTTCGGCCAGCTCACGGTAGAACGCTGTCTCGGCACCCGCCTTGACGGCGTCGGCGAAGCGGCCGACCCATGCGCCCAGATGTTCGACAGCGAAGCGGCGATGCAGCGCCTTGGCGGCCGACAGTTCGTCGGTATTGCCGCCAAGCTGCGCCTGGTTTTGCGCGAAGATCAGCAGGTAGAGAAACTCCAGTTCCACCGCCACATGGTCCGGCAATTCGTGAATTTCCTCGCTGACGTCGAAGCCACCCTGCTCGTAGAAGTCCTGCACCGCCATCGTCGCCTCGTGCCGCATCGACTGGTCGTCGGTCAGCCAGAACGAGGCATAGGGCATGGCCCTGGGTTGCGCCGGCCCGATGAACAGCGCGGTGTAATCAACCAGCAAGGTCTGCATGTCCTGTGCCACGAACTCGGCGCCCAGCTTGCGGGCAGACTCGGCAAGATCCGGATCGAGGGCGGTTGCCGCCGCCAGCATGGAGTCAAACAGGCGCTCCTCGCTGAAATCCGTGCTGGGTTCGCAATAGCAGGCGGCAAGAAAGCGGCACAAATCCTCACGCGCGCCGGCCTTGCCGTTGACATAGTCGGTCATTGCAACTCCTGAAACGATTGCGCCCTGCGCGGCCGAAATGGCCCCGCCCGGCACCGGGCAGAAAAGGGGCCGGTCGAAACCGGCCCCCGATTCTATGTCACGCACGAGGACTGTACTTGCCTACGTAGTGCACGTTGGGCTTGGTCTTTTTGTCTTCCTGCAGGCGGAAAGACTTTTCCTTCTTCAGGATCTGCGAGATCTTGCTGTTCGGATCTTCCTGATCGCCGAAGATGCGGGCCTGGGACGGGCAGACCTCGACGCAGACCGGCTGCAGGCCGTTGATCACGCGGTGGTAGCAGAAAGTGCACTTCTCGACGACGTCGTCCGAACGGATAGCCTTCAGTTCGCCGCCCTGCCAGTCGTTCATCGCCGGGATCCGGGCGCCGGCCCTGGCCGACACTTCGGCGCCCGACGACGTGCAGCCCGGAATCGCCGAGGACTTGTCCGCCCAGAAGGGCTGCGGTTCATCTTCCGCGGGATTGAGGCTGATCACGCTGTAGGTCTCGCCGGTGAGGCTCTTGGCGTCGAGTTTCTCGTGGCTGTACGGACACCCCCGCGCCTTCTGGCAGTCACCGCAACCGACACACAGTTCCGGATTGTGCATGGTGATGCCTTCCGGCGTCTTGAACAGCGCCTTGTAAGGCTTGCCGGGGCCCGCCTTCTCCGGATTGCCCGGACAGATCTTGATGCAGGGCGGTTCGTCGCAGTGGTTGCACAGCACCGGCATGACCATGTGCCGGGTGTTGGGAAACGTGCCCTCGCTGTGCATGAGGAAGTCGGCCCAGTTGTGGCTTTGGCCGTTGGCGCGGTTGCGCGTGTTGTTTTCGGTTTTGCAGGCAAAGGCGCAAGCTCCGCACCCCACGCAGCGCCCCAGATCGATAACCATTCCTAGTTTCATCATATTCTCCTTATCGACGGCGCTCAGGCCTTGGTGATCCGCACGCCGGTGAAGCCACCGTTGCGCGCCGTGGCGCCACTCAAGCGGTCGTAGTCATCGACCAGGATTTCATTGTTGTTGCCGCCCAGCGGCACTGCCTTGGCATAGTCCTTGGAAGCTACGCGGCCGTAAGCCCAGTGCCCTTGCCCGTAGCACTTGGCCACGGTGCCGGAACGCACGCCCTCCCATAGCTTGAGATCGACCGTGATGGAACCCGCTGGCGAGGTGATTATGACCTTGTCACCGGTCTTCAGGCCCAGTTTGGCGCCGTCCGCCGGATTCATCTTGACCACATCGCCCCAGGATACGTCGCCCGGATCGACCTTCTTGAACTCCTGGTACCACGGCTGGTTCTGCGAACGGCCTTCGCGGTTCAGGCGCGACTT
>CAZYTN010000168.1:0-5089 GCA_964650115.1 uncultured Sulfuritalea sp. | reverse complement strand
GTCGGCCCTATCGACGTTAAGCGCAGCGGCCGGAACTAAAACCACGGCACAGCCGAGTTTCAGTGCAGGCTAACGTCGGCCCTATCGACGTTAAGCGCAGCGGCCGGAACTAAAACCACGGCACAGCCGAGTTTCAGTGCAGGCTAACGTCGGCCCTATCGACGTTAAGCGCAGCGGCCGGAACTAAAACCACGGCACAGCCGCGTTTCAGTGCAGGCTAACGTCGGCCCTATCGACGTTAAGCGCAGCGGCTGTAAAAAACGGCGCCGGATCCTCAGCATCATTTCTCATCGTAGGTGTAACCGAGTTCCCTGACGTCGCGCCGCATCAGCTCCATGGCAGCGGGGACCTGCTCCGGCGCCCCGCGCACTCCCAGTTCGACGTGGCGCTGCACTTCCGCCGAGCCGAGGAAGGGCAGGCTGAACACCTTGAGCCCCGGGTATTCGGCCTCGATCTTCAGCATCAGCGGCGTCAGCGCGCTTTCGATACCCTTCCAGACCAGAATCGCCGCCTCCGCCGACGGCTGCCGGTGGAAGCGATCCGCATACGAGGTGTCGAGCACCCATTCGATCATCGGCCAGGCCATTTGCGGAAAGCCGGGGACGAAGTGGTGATCGCCCCAGGAAAAACCCGGAATGCGGTTGAAGGGGTTGCGAATGATGCGGCTGCCGGCGGGGAAACGCCCCATGTCGAGCGCATAGTCGCTGACTTCGCGGCCGATCTCGGCATAGCGGCCGCGGATCTCGCGCTCCGCCTCCGGATGCAGGACGAGATCGACTCCGGCGGCGGCGGCGGCGGCCTGCCGCGTGTGGTCATCCGGCGTGTTGCCGATGCCGCCGCAACTGAAGACGATGTCGCCTTCGGAAAAAGTCCGGCGCAGGGTTTCGGTCAGGCGCGCCCGGTTGTCGCCAACATACAAAGCCCAGTCCAGGGTCAGCCCGCGTGCGGCAAGCAGTTCGACGATTTTGGCGAAATGCCTGTCCTGGCGCCGGCCAAGCGTGATCTCGTCGCCGATGATGATCGCGCCGATGCCCTTGTTGTCCGCACTCATAGTTCGATGCCTCCCTCCAGACGCTGGCGGCGCAACGCCGCCAGGCCCAAATGCACGAAGACCAGCGCCGCAAACGCCGGCGCCAGCAAGTTGAGCAGCGGCACGTGCGCGGCGGCGGCGGTGCCAAGACCCGCGATATGGAAACGACGGCGATTCTCCGCTATCAGCTGCCGCATTTCCGCGCGCGTCGCATGTTCGGCAAGGGCATCGAAACGGAAGGTGCGCTGGTTGAGCCAGCTGCCCCACAACAAGGGCAGCACCAGCAGCGCGCCGGGAATCAGCAGCAGGGGCAGCATCGCCATGCAACCGGCAACAAAGATTGCGCCGGCTCCCAGCGTGTTGCCCAGGCTGCCCCAGAATACATTCTCGCCATGACGCCCGAGATCCTGGTAATCATGCGCCGCCACAAGGTTGATCAAGTGTGGCAGGGCAAACACGGCCACCAGCAGGATGGCGGTGATATACGCCAGCGCGGCGAAGGCCGCCAACAGCAGGAACACCGCCGCCCACTGCGCCACCCATTCCCAGCCCGCCCAGGGCAGCCCCGGCACGATGCGCTCCATCAGCGCGACGCCATGCGCCCAAACCGCGAATCCGATGGCGATCCACAGCAGCAGCGCCGCCAGCGGCGGCCACAAGGCCTGCCACAAGACTTCGCCCCGCGTCAGGTCACGCAAGGACTTGGTAAAAGCGGCAACTACTTCAAGCATGGCTATCCTTCGTCCTTACCGTTCATTTATGTTGCCGGCTATCCCACATCTTCTGCAAGCGCTTTACCGAGACCGGTGAAGATGTTTTGAGTTCCTGCGCGAACAGCGCAACACGCAGCTCTTCCAGCAACCAGCGGAACTCATCGAGAAACGCATCCCTCTGCTGACCCGATTTCAGCATGGCATTGCGCCCGCGCTCCCAGGGCCTGCCCAGGCCCTGCCAGTCAGCCATCAGCCGCGTGTCGCGCGCCGGATCGCTGCGCGCTTTTTCCAGGCGCAGGCCGATTGCCTTGAGATAGCGCGGATAGTGCTGCAGGCGTTCGAAGGGCGTAGTGGCGATGAACCTCTTTGGCATGAGTTCGGCCAGTTGCGCCGCGATGTCGGCGCAGGCCTGCGGAAAGGCTTTCTGCGCAGAAGCGAGCTTCTTCGCCAGCACCGCGTGTTCGCTCAGAATGTTGCCGAGCAGGCGCAGGATTTCCTGCGCCACCAGCAAAATGCGCCCGCGCGCCGCCTCGCGCCGTGTCGCGAACGCCGACTCTTCGGCCGGCAGCGGATCCATCAGGCAGGTGCGCTCCAGGGTCACGGCAATCAGTTGCTCCCTGAGTTCCTTTTCCGTCCCCAGCGCGACAAACTGCAATGCCAGTTCGCGCAAGCCGGGCAGTTTCTCGATGGACTTGACCTGCGCCGCCAGTTGCAGCGCGAACAGCCGCGCCATGCCACGGCGGTGCTCGGCGCGCGCCTTGTCCTCGGTGTCGAAGGCGGTCAGGCGCACCGCCTCGCCGATATCGACCAGCGCCGGAAATCCCACCGTGGTGCCAGCGCCGACTCTTACTTCCATGAGTTCCGGCAGCGTGCCAAAAGTCCATGCGGTGAGCCCCGGCAAGTCGCCGGCCGCGGCTTCGTGCTGCACTTCTGCCGCGGCATAGGCCTGCTCGACGCGGCCGCGATACTCGGCGCGCAGTTCCGCCAGGTTGCGCGAAATCGCCAGCGTGCCGCCATGCTCGTCGGTGAGGCGGAAGTTCATGAACAGGTGCGGCCGCAATTCTCCCGTGCGGAAGGCGTCGAGCGGCAACTTCATCGCCAGATGTTCCTCGGCGGCGCGCGTCAGGGCGCGCACCAGGGGTTCGTCGAGGTCATGTTCCGCCGCGCAGAAATCACTGGCGAACTCGTCGAGCGGCTGCAGGCGATGGCGATACTTCTGCTGCAGGGTCTTCAGCAGCGCCAGCACTTTCTCCTTGAGCAGGCCCGGCACCAGCCATTCGCAGAGATTGGCCGGCAACTGGTTGAGCGCGGTCAGCGGCAAGGTCAGGGTCACGCCGTCATCGGACGCGCCCGGATCATGGTGGTAGGCGAGCTTGAAGCCGCGGCCGCGATGCGTGAGCTCGGGCGGAAAGGCATCGGTGGTTATGCCCGCCGCCTCGTGGCGCATCAACTGTTCCTTTTCCAGGCAAAGCAGTTTCGGGTCGGCGGCTTCCGCCTCGCGCCGCCAGTGGTCGAAGGCTGCCAGCGTGATGATGCCCTCGGGAATCTTGTCGTCGTAAAAGGCGCAAATCAGTTCGTCATCGACCAGCACATCGGGCCGCCGCGCCTTGTGCTCCAGGGCCTCGATCTCCTTCATCAGCCTGGCGTTGTGCTGGAAGAAGCGCCACTTGCGCACCCAGTCCTCGCCGACCTGGCCTTCGACCAGCGCCTCGCGGATCAGGATTTCGCGCGCCAGTTTCGGATCCATCGGCCCGTAATGCAGGCGCCGCTTGGCATGGATCATCAGGCCGTGCAGCGTGACGCGTTCCCAGGCCACGACCTGGCCCGGCCCCTTCTCCCAGTGCGGCTCGTAGACATGTTTGCGGATCAGGTGGCTGCCGACCTGCTCCAGCCACTCCGGCTCGATCTTCGCGATGCAGCGCGCGAACAGGCGCGAGGTTTCGACCAGTTCGGCGGCGACGATCCAGCGTCCGGCCTTCTTCAGCAAGCTGGAACCCGGATGGATGTAGAAGCGGATGCCGCGCGCGCCGAGATAATTCTTGTCTTCTTCGCTGATCAGGCCGATGTGGCCCAGCAGGCCGGTAAGCAGGGCCTTGTGGATCGACTCGTAGCTGGCCGGCAGCTGGTTCTCCTTCCAGCCGTGTTCGTGGCACAGCGTCATCAGTTGGCCATGCACGTCGCGCCACTCGCGCAGGCGCAGCCAGTTGATGAAGTTCTGCCGGCACCACTGGCGCTGCTTGTTCGAGGTCTCGTGCTTCCAGATTTCATCGCCGGCGGCCCACAGCTTCAGCCAGGAAAGGAACTCGGATTTCTCGTCCTTCCACTTGGCATGGGCCTGGTCGGCGGTCGCCGCATGCTCCTGCGGCCGGTCGCGCGGGTCCTGGGTACCCAGCGCGGCGGCGATGATCAGCACCTCGCGCAGGCAGTTATGTTCGCGTGCGGCGAGGATCATGCGGCCAATCTTCGGATCGAGCGGAAGTTTGGCCAGTTCGAAACCGACCTTGGTCAGTTCCTTCGTCGTCTCGTCGATGGCGCCGAGTTCGGCGAGCAACTGATAGCCGTCGGCGATCATGCGCGGCGCCGGCGCTTCGAGGAAGGGGAAATCCTCGACATCGCCCAGGTGCAGCGACTTCATGCGCAGGATCACGCCGGCCAGGCTGGAACGCAGGATTTCGGGCTCGGTGTAGGCCGGGCGCTTGTTGAAATCCTCTTCGTCGTAGAGCTTGAAGCAGACGCCGGCCGAAACCCGGCCGCAACGACCGGCACGCTGGCTCGCCGCGGCACGCGAGATCGGCTCCACCTGCAGTTGCTCGACCTTGTTGCGATGCGAGTAGCGCTTGACGCGGGCGAGACCCGAGTCGATCACGTAGCGGATGCCGGGCACGGTGAGCGAAGTTTCGGCGACGTTGGTTGCCAGTACCACGCGCTGTCCCTGGTGCGAGGCGAAGACGCGGCCCTGCTCGACGGCGGTCTGGCGCGCGAACAGGGGCAGCACTTCGAGGCCCGGTGGGTGGTGTTTCCTCAGCGCCTCGGCCGCCTCGCGTATTTCGCGCTCGCCGGGCAGGAACACCAGCACGTCGCCGGGACCGGTGCGATGGGCTTCGTCGACGGCATCGACGATGGCATCGTTGAGGTCCGTATCCTTCTTCTCGTCGAAGGGACGGAAGCGGGTCTCGATCGGATGGAGCCGGCCGGAGACTTCGATTACCGGCGCGCCCTCGAAATGCCGGCTGAAACGCTCGGCATCCAGCGTCGCCGAGGTCACGATGACTTTCAGGTCGCGCCGCTTCGGCAGGAGTTGTTTGAGGTAGCCGAGCAGGAAGTCGATGTTGAGGCTGCGCTCGTG
>CAZYTN010000167.1:0-5166 GCA_964650115.1 uncultured Sulfuritalea sp. | reverse complement strand
AAGGCGCGCCAGGCGCAAAGCCGGATCAAGATGCTGGCGAAGATGGGCGACATCGTCGCCGCCCACATCGACACGCCTTTCAGCTTCAGCTTTCCCGAACCGAGCGGCTTCTCCGATCCGCTGCTGCTGCTGGATGACGCAAAAGTCGGCTATGACGCTACGGCGCCGATCTTCGAAAAGCTCCGCTTCACCCTGCGCCCCGACAGCCGCATCGGCCTGCTCGGCCGCAACGGTGCCGGCAAGTCCACGCTGATGAAGCTGCTCGCCGGCGAATTGCAGCCCATGTCCGGCGTGCGCGAGGCGGGGCGCAACCTCAAGCTCGGCTACTTCGCCCAGCACCAGCTCGAACAGCTGCGCCCGGCCGAATCGCCGCTGTGGCACATGATCAAGCTGGAGCCGCGCACGCGCGAACAGGATCTGCGCAGCTACCTCGGCGGCTTCGACTTCCGCGGCGACATGGTGGACGCCCCTTGCGGCCGCTTTTCCGGCGGCGAAAAGACCCGCCTGGCGCTGGCGCTGATGATCCGCACCGCGCCCAACCTGCTGCTGATGGACGAGCCGACCAACCACCTCGATCTCGAAATGCGCGAGGCGCTGACCATCGCCCTGCAGGAAACCGAGGCCGGCATGGTGCTGGTCTCGCACGACCGCCATCTGCTGCGCGCGACCTGCGACGAGCTCTGGCTGGTGGCCGACGGCAAGGTCACGCCCTTCGACGGCGACCTCGACGACTATGCCGACTGGCTCAACCAGTCGCGTGCCGCCGAGAAATCGGCCGAACGCGAAAAGAGCCAGCGGCGCAAGGAAAGCGAAGCCGACGCGGCGCGGCGAACCGCCGCCACCGCGAAATCGCAAGAGTCGGCGCTGGCGGCACGGCGCCCCCTGCAGAAGGAAAGCGAAAAGCTCGAACAACAGCTCGCCGCATGGCAATCCGAACTCAAACTGCTGGAATCCCGGCTGGCCGACCCGACGCTGTACGCCGACGCAGACAGCCGCCTTCTCGACGACCTCACCCTGAGGCAAAATCTGTTGACGCAGAATATCGAAGCGGCAGAATCACGCTGGCTGGAAGTTAACGAAATGCTGGAAGACGGCAGGGAGAACTGAATGGCGGCCAAGAGCACGACAAGCAAACCGGCGCCGGTGAAAACGCCGGTCAAGGCGGACACGCCGACAGCGCCCCCGGCAGCGCCCAAATCCGCCGCAAAAAAACCCGCCGCGCCGCGCCCGGCGCGGCGCCCGTCATCCGGCGACGTCACGCCGTCGCGCACCCCCGGCGGCATCAAGAACTTCGTGGTCAAGGACCGCTCGGCGGCCGCGCGCGATTCGAAGATCGAGGCGATCCACGACATCGTCGCCCACGCCAGGCCCGGCGAAGGCGCCAAGCTGGCGCAGGCGCTCAAGGCAGTGGTCGAAGGCGCCTCGCCCGACGATGTCGAGGCGCTCAAGGATGCCCTGCTGCAGCGCGAAGCGGCCCCCAGCGACCACCCGGATGACGAACTGGCGCCGGACTGGCGCGACGGCGGCTACCCCTATCGCCGGCTGATGACGCGCAAGAATTACGAGAAGCAGAAATACCATTTGCAGGTCGAGCTGCTCAAGCTGCAGGCCTGGGTCAAGGAAACCGGGCAGAAGGTGGTGATCCTGTTCGAGGGCCGCGACGCGGCCGGCAAGGGCGGCACCATCAAGCGCTTCATGGAACACCTGAACCCGCGCGGTGCGCATGTCGTGGCCCTGGAAAAGCCCTCGGACACCGAGCGCGGCCAGTGGTACTTCCAGCGCTACGTGCAGCACCTGCCCACCGCCGGCGAGATCGCGCTGTTCGACCGCTCCTGGTACAACCGCGCCGGCGTCGAGCGCGTGATGGGCTTCTGCAGCGATACCGAGTACGAGGAATTCATGCGCCAGACGCCGGAGTTCGAGCGCACGCTGGTGCGTAGCGGCGTGCATCTGATCAAGTTCTGGTTCTCGGTGTCGCGCCCCGAACAGCGGCGCCGATTCAGGGAACGCGAAACCCACCCGCTCAAGCAATGGAAGCTGTCGCCGATCGACCTTGCCTCGCTCGACAAGTGGGACCACTACACCAAGGCCAAGGAAGCGATGTTCTTCCACACCGACACGGCGGATGCGCCGTGGACCGTGATCAAGTCCGACTGCAAGAAGCGCGCGCGCTTGAACGCGCTGCGCTACATCCTGCACAAGCTGCCTTACACCAACAAGGACGCGGCGCAGATCGGCGCCCTCGACACCCTGCTGGTCGGTCGCGCCAACATCGTCTACGAACGCGGCGAGAACCGCGGCGCGCCGATCTGATCCGGCGGCATGTACCTGCCCGGCCATTTTGCGGAGACCCGCAGCGAGTTGCTGCATGCGCTGCTGCGCGAGCATCCCTTCGCCACGCTGGTGACGCAGGGTAACGCCGGCTTGACCGCGGATCATCTGCCGCTGCACCTGGTTGCCGAGAGCGGAGCCTTCGGCGTCTTGCAGGGTCACGTCGCCCGCGCCAACCCGCTGTGGAAAACCTGCGCCGACTCGGAAGTGCTGGCGATCTTCCACGGCCCGCAAACCTATGTCACGCCCTCGTGGTATGCGACCAAGCGCGAGCATGGCAAAGCCGTGCCGACCTGGAACTACGTGGTGGTCCATGCCCGCGGCCGGCTGCGGGTGATCGACGATCCGGCCTGGCTGCGCGAACAACTGGAAATCCTGGTCGGCAGCCACGAAGGTCCGCTGCCCGAACCCTGGCAGATAGCCGACGCGCCGGCCGACTACATCGACAAGATGCTGGGCGCGATCGTCGGCATCGAGATCGTCATCAGCGAGCTCACGGGCAAGTGGAAGGTCAGCCAGAACCAGCCCGAAATCAATCGCGCCGGCGTGGTGGCCGGGCTGCGCCGGCAGGGAACGGAGGCTGCCCTGCAAATGGCGGAACTCGTCGCCGGCGTCCCGGCGCGATGAATCTGCAGCAAGCCGAGCTGCCCGCACCTTCGGCCGACGCGCGCGCCGCCAGCGCCGCGCTGTTGCACCTGATCGCGGCCGAAATCGACGCCCGCAACGGCTGGATCTCCTTCGCCCGCTACATGGAGCTGGCGCTGTATGCGCCGGGCCTGGGTTATTACTCCGGCGGATCGCACAAGTTCGGCGACCATCAGGCGGGAGGCGACTTCCTCACCGCGCCGGAATTGACACCACTATTCGCCGCGGCGCTGGCGCGGCAGGTGGCGCAAATCCTCGCCGCCTCCAGCCCGCAGGTGATCGAGGCCGGGGCCGGCAGCGGGCGGCTGGCGGCGGACCTCTTGCCGGCGCTGGCGGCGCTGGATTGCCTGCCCGAGCGCTACCGCATCCTCGAACTTTCCGGCGAGCTGCGCGCGCGCCAGCAGGCGACGCTGGCGCAAAGGGCGCCCCGGTTTGCCGATCGCGTCGAATGGCTGGACGAGCTGCCGCAAGGCTTTTCCGGCTGCCTGATCGGCAACGAACTGCTCGACGCCATGCCGACCCACGCGCTGCGCTGGAGCGACGAAGGCGACTCGCCCGTCCTCGAGCTCGGCGTCGGACTCGAAGACGGAATCCTGGTGACTGCCGAGCGCCCGGCTACCGGCGCCTTGCTCGACGCCGCGCAGGCCCTCGACGTGCAGGCGCCTTACCGGGGCGAGATCAGCCTCGCCGCCCGCTCCTGGATCTCCGAACTGGCGCGACGCCTGGAACAGGGCGCGCTGCTGCTGATCGACTACGGCCTGCCGCGCCACGAGCTTTACCACGCCCTGCGCGACGGCGGCACGCTGCGCTGCCACTACCGGCATCGCGTGCATGACGATCCCTTCTGGTTTCCCGGCCTGTCCGACGTCACCTCGCATGTCGACTTCACCGCGGTGGCCGAGGCCGGCTTCGACGCCGGACTCGACGTGCTGGGCTTCACCAGCCAGGCCAATTTCCTGCTCAACTGCGGCATCGGCGAATTGCTCGCGTCATCGAAAGTCGGCGCCGGCGATACGGCGTCCGCAGACGATTTGCGCGCGCGCGGTGCCGTGAATGTGCTCATCTCGCCCAACGAGATGGGCGAGCTGTTCAAGGTGATCGCGCTCGGGCGCGGCCTGCCTGGCCCGCTGCTCGGCTTCTGCCGCGGCGATCGCGTGCATGCCCTGTGATTGAACCTCATTTTTCAAAGGAGTACAAAATGCAAAGAACACCGATGGGCATGGCGGGTGCGAGCCTGGCCGGTGTCGCGCTGCTGCTGTCCGCTTGCGGCGACATGAACCTCAGGAAATACAACCCGTTCAGCGGCGATCCGGTCCAGGAACAGTCGCGCACGCCGGCCAATGCCACCGAATACCAGTGCGCCGGCGGCAAACGCCTTTACATCCGCATGCTGGACGGCGGCGAGGCCGTCTGGCTGATCCTGCCGGAACGCCAGCTGCGGGTCGAACGGATCGGCTCCAGCCAGCGCTACAGCAAGGGGAACACGGTGCTGAGCCTCAATGGCAGCGAAGCCAGCGTTGCCGACGGCACGGCGACGCCGCCCTACTCCGGCTGCAAGACGGGCGGCAGCGAACAGCCACCGGCAGCCGGCAAGTAGGCCGGCCTCAGAGGCAGGCCTGCTCCAGCGCCTTCTCGCACTTGGCGCAGAAGCCGTCATCGCCCACGGGGCCGGGCGCCCCGCAGCGGCGGCACACGGCCGGCGCGGGCGGCGGCTGTTGCGGCGACCGTTCCGGGACAGGTTGTCTGGTGCGCGGCTTCACGGCTCCGGATCCCTTGCGCGCGGCACTCATTCGCAATTCGCCTTGCAGGCAGCCGGGTCGGTGGCGCAGTTCGCGCCGGCCTCGAGCTTGCATTGCGCGCGCGTGCGCCAGGTGAAGGCGAGGCCGTCGCCGTAGCCGCAAACCAGCTGCGTCAGCTTGCCCTGCTTGCCGACCCTGACCGCGGAGACCCTGGCAGCCTTGAGCTTGTCCGCCGGCAGGTCGCAGGAGACATAGGCATTGAACACCCCGTCGCCCGATTCCCATAGCGCGACGTTCTTCAAGGCACGGTAGCGCCGGTAATCGGTGCACACATCGGTGTCGCCCTTGTACGCCTTGGCGTCATCGCTGCAATAGCCGGTGAAAGTGTGCTTGAGTTCTTCCTCGGCGGGACAGGCGCCCACCTGCACCGCCTGCGCCAGGTCGGGGCAGG
>CAZYTN010000166.1:0-5175 GCA_964650115.1 uncultured Sulfuritalea sp. | reverse complement strand
GCGCCTCTTGCAGGCGTACAGCGACGAATACGGTGACAGTGAGATCGGCGCTCGTACCCGGATTGATGCCGCGGTTCTTCAGCGACGCATCAAAATCCAGTAGCAAAGGCATGGCCGCCTTGGGCGACGTTGCTACAAACCTTGCCCGTATCCGCCGTGCCTCCAGGCAGACCGAATTGGCGACGGCCGGACCATGCTTGCGGACAATATGTGTATCGGGCCACTGTCCGAGCAGGCCGAGAAAAACATCGACCGCCGCCCAGTTCTCACCATCATGGCGGCGCAACGCCAATTCCGCGAGCGCCACGCCAAAGCCGAAAATGTTCTCGTAGCCGGTGGCGTATTGACGGGCAATCTGATCATGCCCGGCAGCATGGTGCATCACTGTTCCCAGGCCTACAGAGACCGGCCCGCGAACATCGTGCTGCGTGCTCTCGCCAAGACCGCCGGGAGCGGCAAGACGAATGGCCGCAAAGGTTTTTTCAGCGTCATCGACCGAGAGCCCGTGAAGGATCGGAGCGAGGCGGGTGCGCAAATCAGTCATCGGCGCAGGCCTGAGTGCCGCCTGTACCAGTGGCGCGAGCAGGAGAATTATTCCAAGGTTGGTATTGCACTGGACCGCAGCCCTCGTTGCCGTGACCGAATCAAGAATGCGCTCTCCGACCGTTGCAGCGTCGCGCGTCAGCGGTTCCGCTATCGCCTTGGCGCTTTGCACGAAGTGCGCGGCAGTCATGCCGTGGCCTGGAGAAGCGAAGCTTACGTTGCCCGGCTTGAATGCCCGGACATCGAGTTCACAGACGTTTTCGACGAATGCGGAAACCTGGCCTGGGATGAGAGTGAGCTTGTTCATCTGGCGCCCATCATTTGCAGAGGAAACGCATCCGCGAGCAGATCGTCGACAAGTAACTGCGCGATGTTCAAACTGCAAACCGCTTGCAGGCCCTTCCAGGCAGGAATGCTATTGACTTCGATCACCGTGTAGCCCGCCACCGGATCGCGGATAACGTCGATACCGGCATAATCCATGCCGAGTGCTCTCGATGCGCCTTCTGCCAGGTTTCGTAACCGGGAGGTCAATTCGGCGGCTTCGCAGTCTGCGCCTTGTGCAACATTGTTGATCCACGTCTTGCCGCGACGGATCATTGCCGCTACCGCGCGGCCGCCAATCACAAAAACGCGCCAGTCGTGCCAGTTGCCCTCGCCGCAGTCTATAAAACGTTGCAGGTAAAAGACCCCGTTCATTTCATGCGCCGATGGCAGGTCGCGGATGTCGGCGATGCGGCGCAGACCCTTTCCCTGCGAGCCGAACAATGGTTTCAGTACGAGTTCGCGAGCGGCTGCCGTTTCCCGCATCACCAAGGCGCGCGCCGCCGGCTCCGACTCACTGACCCATGTGGGTGGTGTTGGGATGCCGCGCAAGTTGAGCAGAAAACTCGTCATCGACTTGTCGACGCTGCGCTCGATTGACCGGGCATCGTTGTAGACCGGCACGCCGAGTTCCTGCAACGCGTGCAGGACTCCCAGGCGCAGCGTGATCTGCTCAAGCGTCCCGGCCGAGATGCTGCGAACGAAAACTCCATCGGGTAGCCCTTCGAATCCCGGAATTATCAGACCATGTGGTGCGCCGATGTCGAATCGACAGTCGGCGAGCGAAACGAACGTAGCTTCACAGCCTCGCAGCACAAATGCGGCACGCAATTCATCTCCGTGCCAGCCGGGTTCATCGGTCATGATCGCGAAGCGACGCATCACGCAATGCTCCCGAAGGACTTGTCGAGCAGCGCCTCGTCAAAGTGACCGGCATGGAAGGTGTGGCCGGAGTCGATTGCAGTGACAGCAACCCGCGCCGGGGCAAACAGCTGCGGGTCGATCTGGTAGAAGTCATACTTGCAGGCCTTGAAAATTTCCGCAAAGGGCCGGCCATAGTCCCTCGAAGTGGTGCAGGAAAGCGCTTTTGCCAGATCCGCGGCGGCCGCCATGCCGCCGCTGACGAAAAGGTGAACGTCGCCGCCGAAGAGAATGGCATCGTTTGTCCTGCCCATCGCCGTCAGGAAATCGGGGGCCGGCGGCGGCAGGGGTGCACTGCCGACACCGTCGACAATTTGTTCGAGCGGGAACCCCAGGACGTGGGCCTTGTGCAATGCCACCTCGACAACGCGAGCGACGATCTGGAGGCCGCCAGCAAGGCTGCTGGTGGGCGTCAAAATCAGAGTCAGGTTGCTGGCCTTGATACCGCAGTCACGAACGATCTTGGCGACGATTTCCGGCGGCGGCCGCTTGTCGACTTCAAGTACCAGGCAGGCCGATTCGCACTGGTCACGGTATCCGAGTTCTGCGAAAAGTTCCTCTTTGGCCGCCAGAGCGCGTCCTGGACCCGAGCCCAATGCATGAAAGGAACCATTGCCCTCCCCGTGAGCCAGGCTCCACCCGGCATACTGGCTGCCAAGGCAGGCCAGAACGGGGTTGGTCGTATGGACGGTGACACCGACCGGCCAGCGCGTAAAGGAATTGCCCGTCTGCAGATTTACCGTGCCGAGGGCTCCGAGACAAATTTCGGCGATTCGCCGCCCGGCCTCCAGACTGCCCGAAACGGCAATACCGCCATCGACAAGCGTGCAGCCATTGTCAAGGCGCTCCACACCGATGCGCAACATGGCGGCATCAAGGATCAAGGCCGACACCAGCGGCGCGGCAAGGTCGCCGACACTCGGCCAAGCGACGGCCAGCGTTCTCCCGATCTCTGTTGCTTGAGTCATGCGGCTTTTTCCATGAGGAAGTTTTCGAGTACAGCCCGGCGCCGTCGGACTAGGCGCTTGACGTCGCTGGCGCGGCCACCGGAGGCGTGTACGGTGCATACCGGCATGCCGGTTGATATGCCGGTCGCGGCCGCAGGCAGATCGCTGCACCAATCGGGAAAGGCGAACCTTCGAGTTTGACTTGCTCCGACGGGGGAGTAGACGACGGCGTGCGCACGGACGGTGTTCGAGATTTGCAATGCGGGCGGCAAGGTACCCGCACAAGCCCGCACATGAAGGTCAAAGAGACTGCCCGCAGCTTGATCATCGTGCAAATCGATTGTGGCGGTCGGTCTCGGATTGATCTCGAGAACCCGGTAGTCATCGCGGTCAATGATGAAATCCATGCCATTGAGACCAACCAGCCCGAGTACCCCGGCAAGGGCATTGACATCGAAGGAAATTCGTCTGCGAAGGATGGAAGTAAGCGCAACCCGGTTGATCGCCCCAGCGTATGCGAACGGCGCATCGCCAGTGGACCGCGGCCAAACCTCATTGAATCCGACCACGCGGGCATGGTGACCATCGGCAAGGAACAGTACTGACGCGCAGACACCCCCGACATGGCGCTGGAAGTAAGTTTCCGGCGGGTACGTTTCATCGATTCGTGCCGGCCGAACATGTGTTCCGCCGCTGCCGCCAATTTTCTTGGCCAGCCAGCCGCTCGGATTGGCAGGAAATGTCAGCGACGTTTCCGGATGGGCGATCCCGAGACGATCCAGGATGGTGAAGAAATGCCGCGGATCCTTGCTGGCGGCCACGACCTCTGAGGAGTTACCGAACAATTTTCGGCCACGGGCCAGCGCGTCAAGCAGGGCGGGCTGGTTTTCAAAGCCAGAGCCTGTGACCAACGGCACGGGAACTGGACAGATTTCGTTGGCCGCGCGCACGGTGGCCGCAGCGTCCAGATCCCAGTCAGCTGTCGGGATGCGTTGGCAGACCGTCGCGTAGTCACGGGTATCACGATCGGCAAAGAGATCGAGGACCGCAACCCGGTGGCCGCTGCGCCAAGCCGATCTGGCGAGTGCGCGTCCCGTGGTGGCGACGATCAGGTGGGAGGGCTTCATGCTTGGTCGGCGAAAGATTCGTGATCAGGTCGAAAGCTGGCGCGCGGCGGTGAACGCGGCGCGGAAATCGAGGAACACGGGTTTTTCCGCCTGCAACATGGATACCAGAAGGCCCTTCTGGCACTGATACTTGACATTGCCGACTGCCAGGGCGCCAATACCGACAGCTTTGCCAGACTTGGCCTTCAATACAGTGCCGTCGTCCATCACGCCGACACCCTCGATTCCCGCCGGCGGAACAGCATTGACGTCGGCTGCTACCAGCAGGGCCGCTGCAGTGTCGAGTTCGGCCGCACTGAGTACCTGCACCCCCGCCTTGGCCGTTGCAAGAATGACCTGGGCCGAGGCAATCAGATTTGCGAGCCTTTCGGGCGAACTTCCATCGGCAGGTTCAGTGGTGACCTGATATCGGGCGTTAATCGCGTTGGTCGTCTGTTTGGCACCTTCAATGCCGCGATGACTGGCGACGCGAACCTGGGCTCCTGCACCACAGGCCAAGACCGCGGCAGCGGCGCCAACGGGGCCGGTGCCTCCCAGGATAAGCACTTCAGTACCCTCTAGGTTGGTGCCGTGCCTGTTCCGCAATTGCCGTTCGACCGCCGCAACCATCGCGGCGGCGGTAGTGAACGCGCCGCTGGGATCGGCAAAAACAGAAACCACGAAGGGCGGCACCATCGCCGCCTTGGCGGCATCGATCATGTCGGCAGCAAGACCGATATCACGTCCGCCGATAAAGATTCCAGTGCGCTTTACGCCATTCGGACCACGGGAAAAGATCGCATCCTGCGTCAGGTTGCCGATGTCGGAGAGCTGGACATTGCAATAGGGGATAACCGCCGAGTAGCCGGCATCGTAGGCCATGTTGACATCGAATGGGCTGGCTTGGGGTGTAGGCGTGAACAGGTGCAGGAGATATGGAGGCTTTGTCATGATATTTGAGAGTGGTTCGACAAGTACAAGGGATCAGATCGCGTCAGCGAACAGACTCCGGCGCCCGGTTGCTGTTTCCGCAGAAGTTTCCAGGATCGAGGCGCCGCAATTCAGGCCCCGGCAGACCATAAATGACAAGCGCCCGGAATCAGGCCAACGTTCCTGGGCTCCCCGCAGCAGGCGTTCCGCCTCATGCTCGGTGCCTAGTATGGCGAAACCGGTCGGCCCCCATGAACTCTGTCCGACACCGGCGGCCCCTTCGCTTTCCAGCCAGGCAAGGGCTTCGCCAACCGCCGGACTGGCGAAACGACCGCCCTGTGCCGGGGCGAAATGGTCACCGACCGTTCGTTGCAGTGCAGTCACCGCGCGGCCAAAACCAACGA
>CAZYTN010000165.1:0-5196 GCA_964650115.1 uncultured Sulfuritalea sp. | reverse complement strand
CGATGCCGCCGGCGATCCGCTGCTGATCGACAGCCACGGCGCGCCGGTGGCGCAGGCGGTCTGGGATCTGTATGCCTTCGCTCTGGAACTCCTGGGGCCGACGCCGACCCTGATCGAGCGCGACAACGACATCCCGGCATTCCCCGTGCTGCTGGCCGAGGCGCAGCGGGCCGAGGCGATCATGGCCGGCGTGAGCGCCCGCCGCCCACGCGAGGTTTTCGCATGAGCCCCCATCAGGCCTTTGCCGACTGCCTGCTGGCGACACAACCCGCCTGCCCGCCCGGACTGACGGCCTGGAACCGCTCGGACCCCGTCCGGCGTTTTGCCGTCTATCGCAACAATGTCATGGTGTCCCTGATCGATGCCCTGGCCGATACCTGTCCGGTGACACAAGCGCTGGTCGGCGAGGAATTTTTTCGCGGCATGGCCGGCGTCTTCGCCCGTTGCAATCCGCCACGGTCGCCGGTCATGGCGCACTACGGCGCAGGCTTCGCCGCCTTCATCGAAGACTTTCCTGCCGCCGCGGGACTGCCTTATCTGGCCGACGTCGCCCGCCTAGAGATGCTGCGGGTGCAGGCCTACCACGCCGCCGATGCTGCAACCGTCCCGGCCGAAGAAATCGCCCTGCTGCTGGCGGACCCCGAGCGCCTGCCCGAAGCACGTTTCACGCTGCACCCTTCATTGCGAATTCTGGATTCGCGCCACGCCGTGGTATCGCTGTGGGCCGCGCATCAGGGCGAGGACGTCGATTCCGCGCTGGCCGCTGTGGATACCGCCCTGCCCGAGTCCGCCCTGCTGCTGCGCGTCGGACTGGACGTGGAGATCTACCGCATCGCGGCGGGCACGGCGGTATTCGTCCGGCACCTGCAGGAGGGCCTCGGCCTCGGTGCTGCCGTCGAACTCGCCCTGGCGGCCGACGCGGCTTTCGACATGGCCCATGCGCTGGGCCTGCTTATGCGAACCGGTGCGGTGACCGGAATCATTTCTGGAGGAACCGAACAGCCATGATCGCCCGACTGAAAGACCGGCTGGACCAGTTCATCGATCTGCTCGGCGCGATCCCCGATTCCCTGATTGCGATCATCGGACGCTTTTCGATCGCGGCCATTTTCTGGAAATCCGGCCAGACCAAGGTGCAGGGGTTTGCCATCGACATCGTCAGCGGCGAGTTCAGCCTGGGCATGCCGCGCTTGTCCGATTCCGTGGTTGAACTGTTTCGCAGCGAGTACAAGCTGCCGCTGGTGCCGCCGGAGCTTGCCGCGCCGCTGGCCGCCTTTGCCGAGCATCTGTTCCCGCTGCTGATCCTGATCGGCCTGGCAACCCGCTTTTCGGCACTGGCGCTGCTGGTGATGACGCTGACCATCCAGTTGCTGGTGTATCCCGACGCCTATCCGACCCATGGCGTGTGGGCCGCCGTGCTGGTCTTCCTCATCGCCAGAGGGCCGGGAGTCTTCTCCCTGGATCATCTGATCTCCCGCCGCTACGGCTGAGATTTTTGCTCCTGCCGTGCATGGCAGCGGCAGACAGTGCGCTGGCCCGCCCGCTAATGGATATTCAGCAGCATCGCCAGGTACTCGAAAAACAGGCAATACAAAAAAATCGGCAGAGGCAAACCCAGCAGCGTACCGATCAGGTAATCCCAAAATCCGACACCGGAGAGTGCGAGCGAATAGTTCAGAGCAGGCACGGTCTGGAAAAGTATTCGCAGCATCAGGATGCTGCGAACGGGCCGGATATCAAGCTGTCCCAGAAATTGCGCCGCAATCCGGTTGTTCAACTTGCGCAAAGCGTCGCCGCCTATGCGGCGAATGACGAGGAAGGTGAAGCCACAGGAAATGCTGGCGGCAATATAGGTGGCAAGGCCACCCCAGGCCTTGCCCAGGGCCAGGACCGCCGCCGCCAGAAAAAGCCATCCCGGAATCTGGATCAGGTTGCCCAGGCAAAACAGCAGGACGAATACCAGAAGCCCGCCGAGCGTGTTCTCGAGGATCCGGTGGCGCAAATAATCCAGGCTGAGCTGTTCGCGCAGACCGGAGAACTCGAAAGCCGCGAACAGGACCCCGAGAAACAGGATGACCGTGACCAACTGCCTGTATCGAAGCAGTGTCCTTGCCATCGATCCGCGCCGGTCATCCATCGACGAATCAGATGCCGCCCGCCGCCAGACCGGCAAAGTAAAGTACCCGCCTCACGTAGGCCTGGGTTTCGCGATAGGGAGGAACCCCGCCGTGGCGTTCGACCGCGCCTTCGCCGGCGTTGTAGGCGGCGGCGATCAGCGCCCAGTCGCCGTCATAACGCGCCTTGAGCCATTTCAGATAGGCGAGTCCGCCCTTGATGTTGGACTCGGGGTCGAAGGGCCGGGTGACCCCGAAGCGCTCCTGCGTGTCCGGTATCAACTGCATCACACCCTGCGCGTTCTTCGGCGAGACGGCCTCGGCGTTCAGGTTGGATTCGGCCAGCGCGACCGCCAGGGCGATGCGCACGTCGATGCCGTAGCGGGCGGCGTGACGGCGGATCAGTTCGGCAATCCGGCGTTTGGCCGGAGACAGGGCCGACAGATAGCCGTCGAGGTCGAAGGGTTCGGTGACTGCGCCGGCTTCCAGCTTGCTGCAATCTCCGTCCAGCGGCGCAAAGGGAACGGATTCGTCGAAATAAGCCATCGCGGCATGGTGGCCCAGCTGCATGGCCTGCGCGAGATAAGCATTGGCCAGCGCCGGATTGCGCAGATGGACCGGGCCGCGGGCGAGAACCCGCCCGACGCGAAAGAAGCCCTCGGCACTGCCCATGATCGCGGCATCGCAGTACAGGCGGATAGCCAGCCGCGCGTTGCGCCTGAGGCCGACGCCCAGTTCAGCGGCCAGCCCCTGCTCCAGCGCCGCAGCCGCGCGCGGCGCCTCGATTTCAGATGTTTGGGCGCACCCCATCGCCGCCGCCAGCAGGGCAGCGCAAGCGAACAACAGGTGGCGGAGGCGGCGGACACTGAATCTCACCCGCCAAGGCTAACTTATTTCTGCGCGCCCAAGCGTTTCACCCCGGCCACGAAGCGCTGCAAGGTGGCGGACAGCACGCCGCGCGGCAGCGTCACCTCGATCAGCTGGAAGCGTCCGCGCGTCGCCACGGCCTTGTCCAGCGCGGCCTTGAGTTCGGCGCGGGTGCCGACGCGGACACCGTCGCCGCCCATGCCGGCCGCCATCTCGGCAAAGCCCCAGTGGCCGAGGTCGTTGAACGAGGACTCGGGCTGGAAGGTGCGCAGCATTTCCCAGCTGGCATTGTTGAACAGCAGCACGATCGGGTCCCAGCCGTAGCGCCGGCAATTGCCGAGCTCCCAGCCCGTCATCTGGAAGGCGCCATCGCCGACCAGGATCAGCGGCCGCTGCCCGGTGGCCGCCTGCAGGCCGAGTCCGGCCGGCACGCCATAGCCCATGGTGGCGTAGTAGCCGGGCGCCACCAGCGCGGTGTGCTCGATTTCCATCGCGGTGAACAGGCAGTCGCCCACGTCGGAGGCGATGGGCAGCTTGCCGTGCGCGGCCATCAGGTCGTTGACCGCCGTGGCGATGTCGGTCGGGGTGATGCCCGCCGCGTCGGCCGCCATGCCGTGCGGATAGACCGGACGCTTGACCTCAAACACTCTCTCGGCCGGACTGACGCTCTCCAGCAGGGCATCGACCAGCGCCGCCAATGGCAGATCCGGATAGACGTGATAGCCGATGGTCACCCGGCCATTGAGCGCCTGGATGGTCTTGCGCAGGTCGATCCTGGTTTCGGACACGGCGAAGTTGGTGTCGCAGATGATTTCGCCGAGCAGGAACAGGCCATCCGAGCCTTCCACCAGGTGCGTCACTTCCGGCAGGCCGGCGACGCCCATATAGGTTCCGACCAGCGGCGCATCGTGATCGGCGAGCAGGCCGCGCCCCATGAAGCTGGTCACCACCGGCAGGCCGAGGCGGCGCGAGAGCCGCGCCACCTTTTCTTCGAGGCCGTAGCGGCGCACCTCGACGCCGGCCATAAGCACCGGCGATTTCGCCTGCGCCAGGCGCGCGAGGATTTCCGCAACGCAGGCGGCCAGCGCCTCAGCGTCGACCGACTGCGCCGCTTCGCGCACCACCGGCGCGCAGGGCACGCCGACCATGTCGCGTGGAATCTCGATATACACCGGCTCCGAGCGGCGCCGGCAATTCGCCAGCACGCGCGCGATGTCGGCCGGCGCGCGTGCCGCGTCGTCGAGCCTGACCTGGTCGCAGGTGATTTCCCGGTACATCTGGAACTGCGAATCCAGGGTCTTGGCCTGGTGGTGCAGCAGCAGGCCGGAACGCGCCTCGCCCTTGCCCGGCGCGCCCGAGAGCACCACCAGCGGCGACTTCTCGGCGTAGGCCGCCGCTACCGCATTGACCATGTTCAGCGCCCCGGCGCCGTAGGTCACGGCGGCGACGCCAAGCCCCATGTGGGCGCGCGCCGAGGCGTCGGCGGCGAAACCGACCCCGGGTTCGTGCGACAAGGTGTAGAGCGGCAGGATTTGCGACTGCTCGATGATGCGGAAATAGGGCAAGGCGAAGTCGCCGGGAATGCCGAAGATCTGGCGCGCGCCATGATCCTTGAGTGCGTGGAGCAGGGATTCGACGAGGTTCATGGTGGCGGGTCCGGTGGAAGGCAATGATGTGATTTTCCACCGAAATCGCCGCACGATGCGCTCATGTTAATGGCCACTTCCGCAGTACCATGCACGTTTTGTGCGCCAATCCCCTATTCCATGCCAACCATCACCATCGACCGCTACGACCTCGCCCTGCTCGACGCCGTGCAGCACCACGGCAATGCCACCAACGCGGTGCTGGGCGCCGCCGTGCATCTCTCGGCCTCGCAGATCAGCCGCCGCCTGCAGCGCCTGAGCGATGCCGGCATCATTGCCGGCCATGCCGCGCTGCTCGATGCGGCCGCGATCGGACTGGGCGTGACCGCATTCGCCCACGTCGTCCTCGAACGCCACGGCCAGGCCCAGTCCGATGCCTTCGAGAACGCCGCCGCCGCGCTGCCGGAAGTCATGGACTGCTTTTCCGTCAGCGGCGATGCCGACTACCTGCTGCGCATCGTTGCCCAGGACCTGCCGGCGTTTTCCGAACTGATGATGAAACGCGTGTTGCGCCTGCCCGGCGTCGCCCACATCAAGACCAACATCGCGCTGCAGAAGGTCAAGCAGAC
>CAZYTN010000164.1:0-5203 GCA_964650115.1 uncultured Sulfuritalea sp. | reverse complement strand
GCGGCCCTGTGGCAGGCTTGCCATCCGCGGCAAACCTGTCGCCCCAGGCCCTGGCGTCGCACCTTGAAGAAATTGACACGCAATTTCTGGCAGAAGCCAAAGAGGCGGCGGCGGCGCGATTGAAAGCGCAGTCGGCGTCCGCATCGCCCGCCATGACGGTTGAGCAGCCCGCCGAGCAGCCGGCCGGCGGGGGCAAGCCGCCGCGCACGTCGGTCACCACCGAAGCGCGGCGCCCCCAAGCGGAAAGAGCCGTCCCGCAGGACAAGTCGGCCGCGCAAAACGTCTTCGCAGCGAAGCAGGTCGACAAGCCGCCGGCGCGGAAAGCCTTTGCGATTGCGATCGGTACGGTCACCGTCCTGTCGATCTGCGGCATCGGCGGATATTTCTGGTGGCAGTTGCAGCCGAAAACGTCCCTCATCGCCAGCCGGACCCCGCTACCGCCGGCCGCAATCCCGACACCGGCCGCCATGCCGCCAGCCGCCGTAGCGCCAGCACCGACTATTGCAGCCGCGGCTGCGGCTGCGGCGCCACCGGCCGCCGCATCGAGCCCCCCTCCTCGCGCAACTCCCGCCGCCAGGGACAAGGATGACGATGACGCCGCCCCGGTTACGGCCAAAGCACCAGCCCAGCCGCGTCGCGCACGTCCGGCCCCGGCTGCGGAGCCTGATGCGGATAGCCCGGTTCGCGTGACCAAGGTACCTCTGAAGGTCAACCCCGCCCTGCTTCGCGGCTTCGATGCTTTCAACCGGGGCGACATGGAGTTGGCCCAACTCGAATACGAACGCGCGCAGAAGTCGGATCCGCGCAACACCGATGCCCTGCATGGCCTGGCGGCGATCGCCGTACGTCAGGGCCGCCACGACCAGGCTGATTTGCTGTACCGGCGCATCGTCGAGGCCGACCCGCAGGATACGGTGGCCATGTCAGCCCTCATCAACAGCCGCACACAGATTGATCCCGGGGCCGCCGAAAGCCGCTTGAAATCGCTTTCGGCCGCCCAGCCCGAACTCGCGGCGCCCCAGTTCGCGCTCGGCAATCTTTATGCACGCAACGGCCGCTGGAACGAGGCTCAACAGGCCTACTTTCGCGCCTACGGCGCCGAGCCGGACAATCCCGATATTCTCTACAATCTGGCCATCAGCCTCGAGCATCTGCACCAGAACAAGCTTGCCGTGCAGTATTACGGTCTGGCTATCGCCGCCGCGCAGAACCGGCCCGCCGGCTTCGACCGGGCCCAGGCAACGGCACGGCAGCAGGCCCTGCAACGCTGACCAGAGGGTGGAGGACTGAAGGCAGAGACCTGCCGCCGTTTCGCGGCGCAATCGTCACCGTCGTCCGTCGTCCGCCTTCCGCCTCCGGACAAGGGCTTGCCCTCGCGGACAGATACGCGATAATGATGCTCGTATGAATTCGCCACCCAGCCGCCGACCCATTGGCCAGATCCTCATCACGCAAGGCGTGATCAGCGAGGATCAACTGCGCATTGCACTGCTGGAGCAGATGAAATCCAACCAGCCGGTTGGCAAGCTGCTGGTTGCTCTGGGCTTCGTCTCGGAAGCCACATTGCGCGACGCATTGGGGGAATCGCTCGGTCACAAACCCGTCGATCTGTCCAATTCGATCATCGATGCGGATGCCTTGCGCCTGGTACCGCGCGAGTTGGCCAAGCGGCATCTGCTTCTGGCACTCAGCTATTCGCGCCACGAGCAACGGCTTACCATCGCCATCGCCGATCCGAACGACATCGTCGCCCTGGACAAGCTGCGGACGCTGATCCACCCGGAATTGCTGATCGAGACCCTGATTGCCGGGGAATCGGAAATTGCCCGCGCCATCGACCAGTATTACGGTCATGAGCTCTCGATTGACGGCATCCTGCATGAAATCGAAACCGGCGAAATCGACTACCGCAGCCTGTCCGCGTCGCTCGACGAATACAGTCAGCCGGTCGTGCGCCTGGTGGATGCGCTGCTCACCGACGCCGTCAAGCATGACGCCTCGGACGTCCACTTCGAGCCGGAAGCCAACTTCCTGCGCATCCGCTATCGCATCGACGGCATCCTGCGCCAGATCCGCGCGCTGCACAAAAACTACTGGGCAGCCATGGCGGTGCGGATCAAGGTGGTCAGCGGCATGAACATCGCCGAGACCCGTGCGCCGCAGGACGGCCGCATCTCGATCAACATCAGCGGCCGCCCCGTCGATTTCCGGGTAGCCTCGCAACCGACCATCCACGGCGAAAACATCGTCCTGCGCATCCTCGACCGGCAGAAAGGCATTGTGCCGCTCGACCGCCTCGGCCTTGATGACCACCAGATGACACTGATGAAGTTGATGGTGGCGCGCCCGGAAGGCATCATCCTGGTCACCGGTCCCACCGGCAGCGGCAAGACCACCACGCTTTACTCGGTGCTCAACCACATCAATGAAGAGGGCGTGAACATCATGACCCTCGAAGATCCGGTCGAGTATCCGATGGCCATGATCCGCCAGACTTCGGTGGCGGAATCCGCCAAGCTGGATTTTGCCAATGGCATCCGCTCCATGATGCGCCAGGATCCGGACATCATCCTGGTCGGCGAGATCCGCGATTCCGATACGGCCGAGATGGCCTTTCGTGCCGCCATGACCGGCCATCAGGTGTTTTCGACCCTGCACACCAACTCGGCGCTGGGCGCGATCCCGCGCCTGCTCGACATCGGCGTGCTGCCGGACATCATGGCCGGCAACATCATCGGCATCATCGCCCAGCGCCTGCTGCGCCGCCTGTGCACCCATTGCCGCAAGCCTTATCCCGCCGAGGCGCACGAATGCAAGCTGATGGGTGTCGTCAGCGGCCAGCCGGCACCGATTCTCTACCGCTCGGCGGGCTGCGACCATTGCGAATACCAGGGCTATCGCGGCCGCATCGCAATCATGGAAATGATCCGCCTCGATCATGATCTGGATGACCTCATCGCCCGTCGTGCTACCCAGCGCGATATTCGCCGCCTCGCGCATGAAAAAGGCTTCCGCCCCCTGGCGGAAGATGGCCTGCGGCGTGTGCTCGACGGCTCCACCTCGATCGAAGAAGTCGGTCGCGTCATCGACCTGACGGAGCGAATGTAAGCGCTCCGCGGCACGGCGCGCCAACATATACGCAACTTTGCACAGACCCCAACCATGGCCCTCTATGCCTACAAGGCGATGAACCCCTCCGGCAGGACGGTGATGGGTCGCCTCGACGCCATCAACCTGATTGATCTCGAAATGCGCCTCAAGCGCATGGACCTCGACTTCATTAATGGCGATACGGTGAGGCAGGGCGGCCTGATGAACCGCGCCAAGATCAGCCGTCCCGAACTGATCAATTTCTGCTTCCACCTCGAGCAGCTCGCGCGCGCGGGCGTGTCGCTGATCGAAAGCCTGACCGACTTGCGTGACACCATCGAGAACCCGCGCTTTCGTGAAGTCATCGCCGGCATGATCGAAAGCATCGAAGGCGGCAAGACACTCTCGCAGGCGCTCGCCGAACATCCGCAGACCTTCGACGGGGTAATGGTCAGCCTGGTTCGCGCCGGCGAAGAGACCGGCGCCTTGCCGCAGGTGCTCGGCAATCTGCTTGAATCACTCAAGTGGCAGGACGAACTCGCGGCCCACACCAAGAAGCTCGTCATGTACCCGGCCTTCCTCGGCACGGTAGTGGTCGCCATCACCCTGTTCATGATGATCTACCTCGTGCCCAAGATGGCGGGTTTCATCCGCAACATGGGGCAGGAACTGCCGATGCAGACCAGGATACTGATCGGCACTTCCGAGTTTTTTGTCGGCTACTGGTATGTCGTCATCGGCCTGCCGCTGATCCTTGCCGCCGTGATTGCCTTTCTGGTCAGCACCAATCAGGCGGCACACTACCGGTTTGACTATGTCAAACTGCGTCTGCCCTATATTGGCGAAATCCTGCGCAAGATCATTCTGTCGCGCTTCGCTTCGGTATTTGCCATGATGTATTCTTCGGGTATTACCATCCTCGATTCGATCAAGGCAACCGAAGATGTGGTCGGCAACCTCGTCATCCGGCGCGGCCTGGAAAAGGTTGGCGCCCTGATTGCAGAAGGAGAGAACGTTACACTCGCCTTCCAGAATGCCGGCATATTCCCGCCGCTGGTGTTGCGCATGCTGCGTGTGGGCGAGAACACCGGACAACTCGATACGGCATTGACCAATGTCAGCTACTTTTACAATCGCGACGTACGCGAGTCCATCGAGAAGGTGCAAGCCATGATCGAACCGGTCATGACCGTGACCATCGGCGTGATTCTCGGCTGGATCATGATGGCCGTGCTGGGCCCGATTTACGACATCATCACCAAGATGAAAACCTGATGGCCGCCAAACGCATTCTCCTTCTCGATGGCCCCTTGCTCACGGCGCATTGCTGGAGCGCCGGCCACATCAAGGTCGAGGGCGAATTCAGCCCTGAACCGGTAGGGCTGGAAGCACTGGCTGCCTATCTGAAAAAACATCACGCCAGCATTTTTTACCTGCTGGCGGATATCGCCGAAGAAGGCTTCCAGCTCGAAGATCTGCCCTATGTCCAGGGCGGAGACCGCAACGCTCTGCTGCAGCGACGACTCAGTCAGTATTACTACAACACGCCATTGTCGGCGGCCATATCGCTGGGCCGCGCAGCGGCGGGCCGGCGCGACGAAAAGATACTGTTCGCCGCACTCACCCGTATCGAAACCTTTACGCCCTGGCTGGATACGCTGCGCGAAGCGGAAGCCAACCTTGCCGGTGTTTATTCAGTCCCCCTGGTGCTAGCCGGATGTGTCAGCCAACTGCTGGGTGGCGGCGGGCCGGTTCTATTCGTCTCTCTGAGCAGCGGCGGGGTACGGCAAAGCTTCTTCGATGAGGGCAAGCTGCATTTCTCGCGGCTGTCGCCACTCGCCACCAAGAGCCTGGAGGAAGTCGCCCGCACCAGCGCCAACGACTCGGCCAAGATCTATCAGTATCTCCTCGCCCAACGTCAGATTCCGCGTGGAGTCCCCCTGCGCGCCATGGTCATGGCGCACGCCGGACAGATACCGGCCCTGGAGGAATTCTGCCGCAGCACCAGCGAACTCCAGTTCGAATTCATCGACATCGCTGGCACTGCCCGCCGACAGGGGCTCAAGGCGGTTCCCGTCGACAGCAACGCCGACAACCTGTTCATCCACTGCCT
>CAZYTN010000163.1:0-5279 GCA_964650115.1 uncultured Sulfuritalea sp. | reverse complement strand
TGCATCGAGCCCATCAGGACGCGGTTCTTCAGCGTGGTGAAGCCGAGGTCCAGCGGCGCCAGCAGATGCGGGTAGGGACTATTCATGGGTTCAGGATTCCATGGCGGAAATGAAGGCGGAGGGGTTCCGCGGCGATTCTAGCCGCCAAGGAACATGTTGCAGTGGGTGGAAACCCCCAATTCATGCCGCCTCCGCCGGGCCGGCCGTGATTGCGAGGCTCCGGGTACGATGCCTCCAGAAACAGGTGCCGCGGGGTGAAGGCCAAAAAAAGCCGGCCCACAACAGGGGCCGGCTTTCCTTGCGAGACGAGAGCTTTCTTACTTGGCGGCCTTGGCGTCTGCTTCGCACTTCTTCATGAAGGTGGCCTTGGCGGCTCCGGCGAGAGGCTTGCCGTCCTTGCCCACGGCCTTTTCCGCACAACCCGAAGCTTTCTTGGCTTCGGCAGGCATGCCGGCATCCGCAGGCTTGCCGGCGCCCTGGCACTTCTTGATCGACGCGGCTTTGGCGGCGCCGTGCAGGGGCTTGCCATCCTTGCTCACGGCCTTGGCTTCGCAGTCGCTGGCGGCGGCGGGCTTGGCAGCGGCAGCTTCGGCAGGTTTCGCCGGTTCGGCGGCCTTGGCGGGAGCAGCAGCGGGAGCTGCTTTGGCCGGAGCGGCGGTGGTAGCGGGTGCGGCGGCCGCAGCGGCAGGCTTCGCCGGGGCTTGCGCCAGCGCCACGCCGGTGGCGAAAAGGGCGGACAGGGTAACGGTGATCAGTTTGTTCATGGTGAATCTCCTGGATAAATGGGCGGCGAAAAAGAGTCTCTGTGCCGCTTCCGCTTAACGCGAAGGGCCGGCCTTAGTTGACCGCGTCGTGGTCGGAATCCGCTCTAAGAGCGGCTTCCTGCCGATCGACGAACTCCTGCATGCTGTCGACGCCACGCAATTTAAGCACCGTGGCGCGCACCGCGGCTTCGAGCAGGACGGCGAGGTTGCGGCCGGCGGCGACCGGAATGGTGACGCGGCGGATCGGCACGCCCAGGATGGTTTCGTTCTGGGCGTCGAGCGGCAGACGGGCGGCATCGGGCACGCCCGGTGTCGGCTTTTGCAGATGCACGATGAGTTTGAGGCGCATCTTGCGCCGGCAGGCGGTTTCGCCGAAAACCGTGCGGATGTTGAGCAGCCCGAGCCCGCGCACTTCGAGGAAATCCTTGAGCAGTTCCGGGCAGCGCCCCTCCAGCGTGTCCGAGCCGATGCGCGAGACATCGACGACGTCGTCGGCGACCAGCCCGTGGCCGCGCGAAATCAGTTCGAGGCCGAGTTCGCTCTTGCCCACGCCCGAATCGCCGGTGATCAATACGCCCATGCCCAGCACGTCCATGAATACCCCGTGCAGCGTTCCGGTTTCGGCCAGTTGCCGGGAAACAAAGTAGCGCAGGGTGTCGATCACGAAGGCCGAGGACAGCGGGGTTTTCAGCAGCGGCGTGCCCGAGGCTTCGCAACCCCTGAGGACGTCATTGACGATGGAGCAGTCGTCGGCAACGATGATTGCAGGCGGCTGGGCGTTGTAGATTTCCTGCATGTGATGCGCCACTTTTTCCGGCGCGTGGCGGGCCCACCAGGCGACTTCCGGCGTGCCGATGACCTGCAGGCGTTCCGGATGCATCAGGTTGAGGTGGCCGATCAGGTCGGCAGGCGACACCACGTGTTCCGTGGTGCAGATCGCCCGTGTCATGGCGCCGCTGACCCACGAGAGCTGGAGCCGCTCCCGGTTGCGCTCGAACAGCTGGGAAACGACTAGCTGGCGTGCCAATTGGCAAACAGGCCATGCAGCGCCGTGGCGTCGGGAGCGGCGGCGAGCTGGTCGCGAAAGGCCCTGTCGGAAAACATCTGCGCCAGCTCGGAGAGCAATTGCAGATGATGCTCGTTGGCGGCTTCCGGTACCAGCAGCACGAATACCAATCCGACCGGCTTGCCGTCGGGTGCGTCGAACTGCACCGGCGACTCGAGGCGGACAAAGGCGCCGACCGGAGTCTTGAGACCCTTGATGCGGCCATGGGGAATGGCGATGCCCTGGCCGAGGCCGGTAGAACCCAGCTTTTCCCGCGCGAACAGGGCATCGTAGACCGTGCTGCGAGCGACGCTTTGATGGTTTTCGAAAAGAATGCCGGCCTGCTCGAATACGCGCTTCTTGCTGCTGGCGTCGAGGTTGGCCACTACGTTGTCGAGTGGCAGCAGGCTGGCGATCTGATTCATGGTGGAGGGTGAATAGGCTATTGAGCGCCAAATGAGCGGAACTTGCGGCGGCGCGCAGTATAACGCTATCCGGTGGATGCCGTCTCCGGCGCTAGCGCCCGGAGGCATGATGCGCTGCTGCCGGCTCGCTCCGCGTTTATCGTCGGGGCCTATTCGGCTGGCTGACGCTTGTTGTCGTGGTTATGGCTGGAGACTTTTTCCTTGTGCTTGACCACCTGGCGGTCGAGTTTGTCGGCGACCAGGTCGATGGCGGCGTAAAGGTCGCCGTCGATGGCGTCGGCGAAGATATCCTTGCCCTTGACGTGAAGCGTGACTTCGGCCTTCTGTTGCAGTTTTTCAACCGACAGGATGACGTGCGAACTGGTCACCTGATCGAAGTGCCGCAGCACGCGATCAAGTTTTCCGGTGACGTAGTCGCGAATGGCCGGGGTGACTTCAATGTGGTGGCCGGTAATATTGAGATTCATGATGTCTCCTTGTCAGAAGTATTTTCTCAGAGAGCTTTCCTGAGGCTAACCGGCGGGATGCCGAGCAGTTCGCGGTACTTCGCTACGGTGCGACGCGCCACGACGATGCCCTGCTCGCCGAGGATTTCCGCCAGACGGGCGTCCGAGAGCGGCTTTTTGCCGTCCTCGGCGCCGACCAGTTGCTTGATCAGCGCCCGAATTGCGGTAGAGGAAGCCGCGCCGCCGGTATCGGTGGCGACGTGGCTGCCAAAAAAATATTTGAGTTCGTAGATGCCGCGCGGACTCGCCAGATATTTCTGCGTCGTTACGCGCGAAATCGTCGACTCGTGAAGCTTGACCGTTTCCGCGATCTCGCGCAGGGTCAGCGGCCGCATCGCCACCTCGCCGTGGTCGAAGAAGGCCCGCTGGCGGTCGACGATGGCCTGCGAGACGCGCAGGATGGTGTCGAAGCGCTGCTGGACGTTCTTGATCAGCCACTTGGCTTCCTGCAACTGGCTGGCCAGTCCGGCCGAAGAACTGCTGCCGCCGCGGTGGCGGTGCAGGATGTCGGCGTAGAGCCGATTGATCCGCAGGCGCGGCATGGCATCGCGGTTGAGGCTGACCACCCATCGCCCCTGCAGTTTTTTCACGGCGACGTCCGGTATGACGTAGCGCGTGTCGATCGGCGCAAATTGCGCTCCGGGGCGCGGATTGAGCGAACGGATCAGGTCTTGCGCCGGGCGCAGTTCGTCGTCGTCGCAGCCGAGTGATTTCTTGATGCGGGTAAAGTCGCGCGCGGCCAGATGCTCGAGATGCTCGCCGACAATGGCCAGTGCCAGCTTGCGGGTGGCGGAGGGCGGCAAACATTCGAGCTGCAGCGACAGGCATTCCTTCGCGCTGCGCGCACCGATGCCCGGCGGATCGAGGTTCTGCAAATGGCGCAGGGCGATGGCGAGCTCTTCCAGCAGCGCCTCGCGCAACTCGTCATCCTCGGTGACCAGCAGGTCGACCAGTTCCTCCAGCGGTTGCGTCAGGTAGCCATCGTCATTGAGGGCTTCGATCAGGAAACCGACCAGCGCCCGCTCGCGATCGGGCAACTGGGTCATCGCCACCTGCGCCCCGAGGTGCTCGCGCAGCGAGGTCGAGGCGGCCTGGGATTCGCCGCTGTCGAGGTCGTCATCGTTGGGATCGCGCTGACCATGGCTGCCGGAGAAATCCATGCCCCAGCCTTCATCGTCGCCGCCGCGCGGCTCCTGGCGCTCGTCGCGCTCGTCGCTTTCTGTCGGGGTGACGGTCTGCGCTGTGGCCAGGGCATCGCTTGCGGAGCCGAGGCCGAAGACGGCTGCATCGCCGGGTTCATCTCTTTCCAGCAGAGGGTTTTCCTGCAGAGCCTGGTCGATCTCGGCGTTCAGCTCCAGAGTCGACAACTGCAACAGCCGAATCGACTGCTGCAACTGCGGCGTCAGTGCCAGATGCTGCGAGAGCCTGAGCTGAAGTCCTTGCCTCATAGCTTCTTGTTCTCGTGCCTACATTCTGAAGTGCTCGCCGAGATAAACCCGGCGCACACTTTCATTATCGACTATCTCGGCCGGGTGTCCAGCGGCAAGTACTTCGCCGGCGTTGATGATGGTGGCGTGATCGCAGATGCCCAGGGTTTCGCGCACGTTGTGGTCGGTGATCAACACGCCGATACCGCTTTCCTTGAGAAAGCGGATGATTTTCTGGATGTCGAGCACGGCAATCGGGTCGACGCCGGCAAAGGGTTCGTCGAGCAGGATGAAGCGCGGACGGGTCGCCAGGGCACGGGCGATCTCGACGCGGCGGCGTTCGCCGCCGGAAAGCGATGCCGCGAGATTCTTGCGAATGTGGGTAATGTGCAACTCCTGCAGCAGGATTTCCTCCCGCTCGTCAATGGAACCTTCGTCAAGATCCTGGAGTTCCAGCACGGCACGCACGTTTTCGGACACCGTAAGCTTGCGGAACACCGAGTTTTCCTGCGGCAGGTAGGACAAGCCCAGTTTGGCGCGGCGGTGGATCGGCATGTGGGTGAGGCGTTGGTGCTCGCCGCCGTTCTCGATGCGGATCTCGCCGCCGTCGGCCGCCACCAGGCCGACGATCATGTAGAAGCAGGTGGTCTTGCCGGCGCCGTTGGGGCCGAGCAGGCCCACCACCTCGCCCGCGGCCACTTCGAAGGAGACGTCGGTCACCACCGTCTGCGATTTATATTTTTTGCGCAGATTGTGTGCCGAGAGGGTAGCGGCGGAAGCGACGGCGACCTCGGGTTGTGCGGCGTGGTCGTCGTAGCCGATAGGGATCTGGCCCGGGGCGTCAATCTTCATTCGCCTTCCGCCTCCAGCGGCTGCTTGAGCAAACGGCGCACGATCTCGCCGGCAAAGCCACGGCTTTGCAGGAAGCGTGCCTGGCGCGCCCATTCCTTGGGATTGGCGGGCGCCGCGGAAAACTTCCGGCTCCAGGCGGCGCGGGCACGCTCGATCTCGTCGGGCAGGTCGGCCTGTGCCAGTTGTTCCTCGATCAGTTCGGGCGCCACGCCGCGGGTTTTCAGGGTGTGGCGCAGGCGCGAGGCGCCCAGGCGCGAGGC
>CAZYTN010000162.1:0-5354 GCA_964650115.1 uncultured Sulfuritalea sp. | reverse complement strand
GCGCTGATGGGCGATGATGCCTACGGCATCAACACGGCGATGCTCGGCAGCATCGTGGCGGAGATCAAGGCGGTGACCGATCTCGGCGTCGAGGTCGGCGTGGTCATCGGCGGCGGCAACATCTTCCGCGGCATCGGTGGCACCGCCACCGGCATGGACCGCGCCACGGCCGACTACATGGGCATGCTGGCGACGGTGATGAACGCCATGGCGCTGTCGGATGCCATGCGCCAGGCCGGCATCAACGCCCGCGTGCAGTCGGCGCTGAACATCGAGCAGGTGGTCGAGCCCTACATCCGCGGCAAGGCCATCCGCTACCTCGAAGAGGGCAAGGTGGTGATTTTCGGCGCCGGTACCGGCAACCCTTTCTTCACCACGGATACCGCCGCGGCGCTGCGCGGATCGGAGATCGGGGCCGAGATGGTGTTGAAGGCAACCAAGGTCGACGGCATCTACACCGCGGACCCGAAGAAGGATCCGACGGCCACACGCTTCGCGCGCATCAGCTTCGACGAGGCGATCAACCGCAACCTGGCGGTGATGGATGCCACGGCTTTTGCCCTGTGCCGCGACCAGAAACTGCCGATCAACGTGTTCTCGATCTTCAAGGCCGGCGCGCTGAAGCGCGTGGTGATGGGCGAGGACGAGGGCACACTGGTTCACGTTTAGGAGAACGCATGATTCCCGAACTGAAGAAGACTTCCGAACAGAAGATGCACAAGAGCCTGGAGGCACTTAAGGCCGATCTGGGCAAGGTGCGCACCGGACGGGCGCATACCGGCATCCTCGATCATGTGCAGGTCGACTACTACGGTTCCCAGGTGGCCATTACCCAGGTCGCCAACGTGACCCTGATCGATGCCCGCACCATCGGTGTGCAGCCCTGGGAAAAGCCCATGGTGGCCAAGGTGGAAAAGGCCATTCGCGATTCCGACCTGGGTCTCAATCCGTCGAGCCAGGGAGAGTTGATCCGGGTGCCGATGCCTGCTCTGACCGAGGAACGGCGGCGTGACCTGATCAAGGTGATCAAGCACGAGGGCGAGAACGCCAAGGTGGCGATCCGCAACCTGCGCCGCGACGCGATCTCGCATCTGAAAGAGGCGTTGAAGAAGAAGGAAATCTCCGAGGACGACGAGCGCCGCGCCCTCGACGACATGCAGCGGCTCACCGACCGTTATGTCGCCGAAGTCGACCGGGCGCTGGCGGACAAAGAGAAGGACCTGATGGCGGTCTGATTCCGGGTCGCCGATCAGGCAATTCGGTCGGGCTGCAGCTTCGTTCACTGTCTCGGAGAGGGTGTCATGGCAGGAAAATTCACCAGCTCGACGCAGGCAATTCCCCAGGTGGCAGATGTTCCGCGCCACATCGCCGTCATCATGGATGGCAACGGACGCTGGGCCAAGAAGCGCTTCATGCCGCGTGTCGCCGGGCACAAGCGCGGGGTCGAGACGGTGCGCGCCGTGGTCAAGGCCTGCATCGTGCGCGGGGTGGAATACCTGACCCTGTTCGCCTTCTCCTCGGAGAACTGGCGGCGTCCGGCGGAGGAAGTTTCCTTCCTGATGAAGCTGTTCATCAACTCCCTGCAGGCCGAAATCGGCAAGCTTCATGCCAATGGCGTGCGCCTCAAGGTGGTCGGCGACCTCGCGGCCTTCGAGCCGCGCCTGGTGGCGCTGATTCGCGAGGGCGAGGCCAAAACCGCCAACAATTCCAGGTTGACGCTGACCATCGCCGCCAACTATGGCGGCCGCTGGGACATCCTGCAGGCCATGAACCAGCTGGCGCTGGCACATCCGGAAAAAGTCGGCTGCTTCGGCGAGGCCGATCTCGCTCCGCATCTGATGATGGCTTATGCGCCGGAGCCGGACTTGTTCATCCGCACCGGCGGCGAGCAGCGCATCAGCAATTTTCTGCTCTGGCAGCTGGCCTACAGCGAGCTGCATTTCACCGATACCCTGTGGCCGGATTTCGACGATGCAGCGCTGGATGCCGCGATAAGCTCGTATCGCCGGCGCGAGCGCCGCTTCGGCCGGACCAGTGAGCAACTCGGCGAGCAACCGGGCCAGTCGGCAAGCGCCGTTGCGCCAGCGCCGACTCTTGCGCTTCCCGACACGGACCGAGATGCTTAAAACGCGGGTCATCACCGCGCTGCTGCTGGTAGCGGGCCTCGCGCTGATTCTTTTCGGTTTGCCGCCGCTGGCGGCGGTGCTGACGTTTGCCGCGATTGCAGCGCTGGCCGCCTGGGAGTGGGGTGGCTTGATGCGCCAGGATCAGCCAGCGCGCGTGATGTATGCGTTTGTGCTGCTGCTGTTCTGCTGGCAGATAAGTGTCGGGGCGCCGCAACTGGTGCCGGTTCTGCTTGGCGTTGCGGTGGCCTTCTGGCTCCTCGTCGTGCCGCTGTGGTTCCGCTTCAAATGGACGCTGGCGGGCAACGACTTCTTCGGCTACCTGCTCGGCGCGCTGGTGATCCTGCCGACCTGGGCCGCGATGGTGGCCTTGCACGCGGTAAGCACCTGGCTGCTGCTGGCGGCCATGGCGCTGGTCTGGGTCGCTGACATCGCGGCCTATTTCGCCGGCCGCGCATTTGGTAAACACGGCAAGCACAAACTCGCAGCGAACATCAGCCCCGGCAAGACCTGGGAGGGCGTGGCCGGAGCCGTGGTCGGCGTACTGATCTACGGTTCCCTCGTGCTTTCCTTCTCACCCCTTGCCGGACGCCTGCCGTGGCCGCTGCCCGTGCTGGTGCTGCTGTTGATCCTGCTGACGGCAATCAGCGTGATCGGCGACCTGTTCGAATCACTGCTGAAACGCCAGGCCGGCATCAAGGACAGCAGCAATCTGCTGCCGGGGCACGGCGGCGTGCTCGATCGAATCGACGCACTGACCTCGACCCTGCCGCTGGCGGCGCTGATCCTCCACTTCGTCCAGCGATGAAACTGACCATACTCGGCGCCACCGGTTCGATCGGCGTCAGCACGCTGGACGTGGTGGCGCGCCACCCCGATCGCTTCGAGGTGGTGGCCCTGACCGGCCATCGGCAGGTCGAGCTTCTGGCCGAGCAATGCCGCCGGGCCCGCCCTGCGTGCGCGGTGGTGGGCACCGCCGCGGATGCGCAGCGCCTCGCCGTGCTGCTCAAGGACGCCGGCGTGCGTACCGAGGTGCTGCACGGCGCCGAGGCGCTGGTGCAGGTCGCCAGCCTGCCCGAAGTCGACGCGGTGATGGCCGCCATTGTCGGCGCCGCCGGACTGCCGCCGACCCTGGCCGCGGCGCGTGCCGGCAAGCGTGTGCTGCTGGCCAACAAGGAGGCGCTGGTCATGGCCGGCGCGGTGTTCATGAGCGAGGCGCGTCGTGCCGGCGCCTTGCTGCTGCCGATCGACAGCGAACACAATGCGGTATTCCAGTCCATGCCGCATGATTATTCCGGCGACATGGCACGGGGCGGCGTAAGAAGGATTTTGCTGACCGCCTCGGGCGGTCCGTTTCGTACCGCGGCGCCGGATGCACTGACGCGGGTGACGCCGGAACAGGCGGTGGCGCATCCCAACTGGGTGATGGGGCGCAAGATTTCAGTCGATTCGGCGACCATGATGAACAAGGGCCTCGAAGTGATCGAGGCGCACTGGCTGTTCAACGCGCCGGCCGAAAAAATCGAAGTGGTGATTCATCCGCAGAGCGTGATCCATTCGCTGGTCGATTACGAAGACGGTTCCGTTCTGGCGCAACTCGGCAATCCCGACATGCGCACGCCGATCGCCAATGCCCTGGCCTGGCCGCAACGCATCGATTCCGGCGTGGCGCCGCTCGATCTGTTCGCCGTCGGTCAGCTCAATTTCGAACGTCCGGACCTGCTGCGTTTTCCCTGTCTTGATCTGGCTTACCGGGCCCTGCGTGCGGAAGGCAACGCGGCCGCGGTGCTGAATGCCGCCAACGAGGTCGCCGTGGCGGCCTTTCTCGAACGCCGCCTGCCGTTTCTGGGCATTGCCGGGCTGATTGCCGCAACGCTGGATGCCGTGCCGCAGATGGCGCTGCCCGACCTGGCGGCGGTGCTGGAAGCCGATCGGCAGGGACGCACGATGGCGACGGAAATCCTCGCGCGGCTGGACGCCGCCGTCCGATGAATCCTCAAATGCTGGCCTGGTATGTCGGTGCCTTCGTGGTCGCCCTGGCGGTGCTGGTGGTGGTGCACGAAATGGGCCACTACCTTGCGGCGCGCTACTGCAAGGTCAAGGTGCTGCGCTTTGCCTTCGGTTTCGGCAAGGTGATCTGGATGCGCCGCCTCGGGCGCGACGGCACCGAGTGGGCGGTTTCGGCGTTTCCGCTGGGCGGCTACGTCAAGATGCTCGACGAGCGGGAGGGCGAGGTCGCTGCCGCCGATTTGCCGCGCGCCTTCAACCGGCAATCCGTCGGCCGGCGCGCCTTTATCGTGGCGGCGGGCCCGGCGGCAAACTTCCTGCTGGCGATCGTGCTCTACTGGTTCTTGTTCATGTATGGCGTGACCGAGCTCAAGCCGCGTGTCGGCTTGCCGCCGCCCGGGACGCCGGCGGCGATGGCCGGCATTGTCGAAGGCGGCACGGTGCGTGCAGTGAATGGCAAGCCCATCGAGACCTGGCAGGAATTGCGCTGGGAAGTCATGCGGCGGGCGCTGGACAAGGAGCCGCTGCAACTGGAGATCGCCAGTCCGCAGCGGGAAATCGCGACCTTTCGCCTTGCCAGCGATCGCTTCGATCTGGAAGAACTGGAAACGGATCCCCTGCGCCTGCTGGGCCTGGTCTTGTACCGGCCGCCTCTGCCCGCGGTGGTGGGGCAAGTGCAATCGGGTTCGGCCGCCGCCGAAGCGGGGTTCCGCCCGGGTGACCGGGTGCTGGCGATCGACGGCAAGGCAATTGCCATATGGGCTGAGCTGGCTGCCGCCGCGCGGGCCGCGCCGGGGCTAACTTTGAGAATCGTCGTCGAGCGGGACGGCGGGCAACTCGATCTGGTGGCGATCCCACGCCCGGCGGAGGAAGGCGGGCAAAAGCTGGGACGGCTGGGCCTGATGGCCAGGGAAGGCGAGGGGGAGATTTTCGAAATGACCGTCGTGGTGAGCTACGGCCCGCTCGACTCGGTCAGTCGGGCGCTGTGGCAGACCTGGGACACGTCGCTTCTGAGCCTGCGCATGATGGGGCGAATGCTGACCGGCGAACTGTCGTGGAAAAACCTCTCCGGCCCGGTAACCATCGCCGATTACGCCGGCCAATCGGCGCGGCTGGGACCCAGCTATTACCTGCGCTTTCTGGCCCTGATCAGCATCAGTCTCGGCGTACTCAATCTGCTGCCGGTACCCGTTCTGGACGGAGGGCATTTGATGTATTATCTCG
>CAZYTN010000161.1:0-5381 GCA_964650115.1 uncultured Sulfuritalea sp. | reverse complement strand
AGCGCGACGAACAGCATGCCCGGGGTCACCGACCGCGAATCGGTGCCAACCTCGCCGAACTCGGCATCGGGCCCCCGGTGCATCACGCCGATCAAAGCGCCGGCAGCGGACAGGTTCAGCATCGCCGTCCCCCCAGCGCCGACTTTGCAACATCGAGGTCGGAAAACGGCTGGCGTACGCCGGCGATTTCCTGGTAAGGCTCGTGGCCCTTGCCGGCGAGCAGGATCACATCGCGCGCATCCGCCACAGCGACCACCTCGGCAATCGCCCGCGCCCGGTCGGGCTCGACCAGCGGCAAGCGCTGCATGCCGCCGCGGATGGCGTCGATGATGGCTTGCGGGTTTTCACCGCGCGGGTTGTCGCTGGTCAGCACCACCTGATCGGCCAGAGCTTCGGCGATCGCACCCATTTGCGGCCGCTTGCCGGGATCGCGTTCGCCGCCGCAGCCGAACACGCAGAGCAGCCGGCCGCCGCGCGCCACTGCGGTTTCGCGCAGGACGCCAAGCGCCTTTTCCAGCGCATCCGGTGTGTGTGCGTAATCCACCACGACCAGCGGCTCATCCTTCCCGCCCAGCGCCTGCATGCGTCCGGGAGGCGGCCGGATGGCGCGCAAGGCGCCAGCGATATCCTCCAGGCGCTCGCCGCGTGCAAGCAAGGCACCGACCACGGCGAGCAGGTTGGACGCATTGAAGCGGCCGACGACGGGCGCGGCGAAATGCACGCCGCGCAGATCAAATTCGATTCCGGCCGCGCCCATGGCCAGATGTTCGGCACGCAGGATTTCATCGACGCAGGAGTCATCCGCCGCGCCCAGCGTATAGCCGATGATGCGTACGCTGCCCTCGAGTTTCATCGCGAGCTTCACCCCGAGCGGATCGTCGAGGTTGAGCACCGCGGCGCCCAGGCCAGGGGTGAGAAACAACTTCTCCTTGGCCGCGGCGTAGGCCGCCATGCTGCCGTGGTATTCGAGGTGATCGCGCGTCAAGTTGGTGAACACGGCGACAGCGATGGCCGCGCCGTTGATCCGCCCCTGATCGAGCCCGATCGACGAGACCTCGATGGCGCAGCCATCGGCACCGCGCGCGAGGAAGCCGGCAAGCGCCGCGTGCAGCGTGATCGCATCCGGCGTGGTGTTGGGGCTCTCGTCCAGTGCATCGAGAAAGCCGTTGCCGAGCGTGCCGACCACGGCACACCGATGCTGCATGGCATGCATCGCCTGCACGATCCACTGCGATACCGAGGTCTTGCCGTTGGTGCCCGTCACGCCGACAAGCCAGAGATGCTCCGATGGACGGCCATAGACCAGATGTGCGATTTCGCCGGAAAGCGTCGCGAGCCCCTCCACTTCAATAATCGCCGTCCCGCCAGCGCCGACTGTTGTTGTCGCCTTGCCGCCGGACTCGGCGATCACCGCCGCCGCACCTTTCGCGACGGCCTGCGCTATGAAGTCGCGGCCATCGACATGGGCGCCGGGGAAGGCGACGAAGACATCGCCCGGCTGCACGCGACGCGAGTCGGAAGTGAGACGCGTCGCAATGACGCCCTTTTGTGCAAGCTGTTCGAGGATTGCCATGGCCTTGCTCACATCTCTTCCCGAACCGGCTCGGCGCTGGTCATCAGGAGCGGCTTCAGCGGTGCGTCGGGCGCCACGCCGAGCGTACGCAGGCCGCCTGCCATCACCTGGGCAAACACCGGTGCCGCCACGTCACCGCCAAAGTGCTTGCCATTGGAGGGTTCGTCGATCATCACGGCGACGATCAGGCGCGGCGCGGAGGCCGGGGCGAAGCCGACAAACGAGGCGACATACTTGTTGGCATAGGTACCGCCTTCGAGCTTGTTCGCCGTGCCGGTCTTGCCCGCCACGCGGTAACCCGCGATTTGCGCCTTGGGTGCGGTGCCGCCCGGCTGCACGGCCATCTCCAGCATGGAGCGGACTTCGCGCGCCGTTTGCGCCGAAAACACCCGCTTGCCGGCGAGCGGCGGCGCGTCAAGGCGCGCCAGCGAAAGCGGCACCAGATCACCGTCGCGGGCGAAGACCTGGTAGGCGCGGGCGAGCTGGATCAGCGTCACCGAAATGCCGTGTCCGTAAGCCATGGTGGCCTGCTCGATCGGACGCCAGCCCTTCGCCGGGCGCAGACGGCCGCCGACCTCGCCAGGGAAACCGAGCTTCAGCGGCGCGCCGAAGCCGAGGCTGTCGAACATGGCCCACATCTCTTCCGCCTTCATCGACAACGCAAGCTTGGCCGAGCCGATGTTGGACGATTTCTGGATCACCTGCGCCACGGTCAGGACGCCATGGACGTGGGCATCCGAAATCGTCGCCGAGCCGATGGTCATTTTCCCCGGCGCGGTCTGGATCTGCGTATCGAAGCGCACCTTGCCCGTTTCCAGCGCCAGCGCGGCGGTGAAAGGCTTCATTGTCGAGCCGGGCTCGAAGCTGTCGGTCAGCGCCCGGTTGCGCAGCTGCGCGCCGACCAGTTTGCTGCGATTGTTCGGGTTGTAGGTCGGCAGATTCGCCAGGGCGAGGACTTCGCCGCTGCGCGCATCGAGCACCACCACGCCGCCGGCCTTGGCGCGGTTTTCGTCCAGCGCCTGCTTGAGATGGCTGTAGGCGAGATACTGGATCTTGGAGTCGATTGCCAGCACGATCTCCCTGCCTTCCTGCGGCGGACGGATGCTTTCCACATCTTCGACGACGTTGCCACGGCGATCCTTGATGACGCGGCGCGAGCCGGGTTTACCCGCCAGCTGGCCGTCGAAAGCCAGTTCGATGCCTTCCTGACCGGCATCCTCGACGCCGGTAAAACCGACCATGTGCGCCATGACTTCACCCGAGGGGTAGTAGCGTCGGTATTCATTTTTCTGGTGTATGCCCGGCAGTTTCAGCGCCGTTATCCGATCCGCCAGGTCAGGCGGCAACTGGCGCTTGACGTAGACGAAATCGCGTTCGGAGGCCAGCTTGCGATTGATCTCGCGGACGTCGATCTCGAGCAGGGCTGCCAGGCTGCGCGCCTGGGCCGGCGACAGATCGACATCCTCCGGAATGGCCCAGATCGAGCGCACCGGCGTGGATACCGCGAGCACGTCGCCATGGCGGTCGGTGATGCGACCGCGCGTGGCGGAAATGTCGATCACCCGTTCGAAGCGGGCGCGGCCCTTGTCGCCGAGAAAATCGTTGTTGAAGGCTTGCAGGTAGAGCGAGCGCCCGATCAAAGCGAGGAAGGCGCCGAGCAACAGCACCAGGACCAGGCGCTGTCGCCAGGGCGGCAAGCGCTCGGACAGCAGCGGGCTCTTGCTGAACTTGATGGATTTCATCATCGGATCATCTCCCCGGCGCTGCGTCGACAGAAACGATCTGCCCCGGCGCGGGCGGCTTCATGCCCAGCTTGTCGCGCGCGACCGTCGCCACCCGGACATGGGCGGCGAGCGTACTTTGCTCAAGCTGCAATTGTCCCCATTCCACATCCAGATCGCGCATGCGCTTTTGCCCGGCCTCGAGTTCGGTAAAGACTTTGCGCGCGCGATGATTGGCGCTGACCACCGACAGGGCGCAGGCCAGGAGAATCAGGATCAGGACAAGATTGAGGCGGGCCACGTTAACGCTCATGGCGGCGAGAGCCACCCGTCGAGAATGCAGCACGCGAAAACGAAGTTTTGGTGGAGGCCAACGCCGGCATCATCGGCGTTAAGCGCAGCGGCCGGAACCAAAACGAAGTTTCGGTGGAGGCTAACGCCGGCATTATCGGCGTTAAGCGCAGCGGCCGGAACCAAAGGCGAATTGTAGGCCCGCCCCTCCCATCCGCTTCGCGGCCCACGGCCGGCTTTGCACAGCCGGCCGGCTGCGGCGGCGCCCCGCGTGCGCTGCGCAACCCCGCCTCGTCCCCTCGCCGGGAGGCTATTGATTGGCTCGCTGCGCTCGACCAGCACCAGTCGCTCCGCACATGTTGTTTCACGCTAAACCTTTTCCGCCACGCGCAGCACGGCGCTGCGGCAGCGTGGGTTGGCGGCGATCTCGGCGTCAGACGGAAACACAGCCTTGCCCACCAGGTTCATCACCGGCTGCGGCAGATCGACCGCACGCAGCGGCACAACCTTGGGCGGCTGCGGTGGATGTGCCGCATCGCGCATGAAGCGTTTGACGATCCGATCCTCCAGTGAATGAAAGCAGATCACGGCCAGGCGTCCTCCCGGTACCAATCGTGCAACGGCCCGCGGCAGGGCTAACGACAGTTCCTCAAGCTCCCGATTGACGTGAATCCGTAGAGCCTGAAAAGTCCGCGTCGCCGGGTGCTGACCCGGTTCCCGCGTGCGGACGACTTGCGCCACGAGCGTGGCAAGCTGTCCTGTCCTTGAAATACCGTGCTCGCCCCGAGCAGCAACAAGCGCCTTTGCAATCGCATGAGCAAACCGTTCTTCGCCATGGTCTCTGATCACCTTTTCTATGTCTGACTGCGATGCCCGCGCCAGGAATTCGGCCGCGGTCTCCCCCTGCGTCGTATCCATGCGCATGTCCAGCGGCGCATCGAAACGAAAACTCATGCCCCTCTCGGGCGTGTTCAGTTGCGGCGAGGACACGCCGATATCCAGCAGGATCCCATCGACCTGTCCCACGTCGAACCTGTCCAGCACCGCATCGAACTCGCTGAACGCCGCATGCACCAAGGAAAACCGGGGATCGGCAAGCGAGGCCCCGGCGGCGATCGCGGCCGGATCGCGGTCGAGAGCGATCAAACGTCCTGTCGGCCCGAGTGCAGCAAGAATTGCCCGGCTGTGCCCGCCGCGGCCGAAGGTGGCATCCACGTAAATTCCGGCCCGCTGGATCGCCAGTGCCGCGACCGCTTCGGCCAACAGCACGCTGACGTGAGCGTCGGCGCTCACAGCGCAAGATTTTCCAGGCCCGGAGGCAAGAGCTTGTCGCCCACTGCAAAGATCGCCTCCTGCTGCGCCTTCCAGCCGGCGGCCGACCAGATTTCGAAATGGCGTCCCTGGCCGATCAGCCAGATTTCCTTTTCCAGCCCCGCGTACTGACGCAGCGAGGGCGAAATCAGCAGGCGTCCGGCGCCATCGAGCTCGACATCCTCGGCAAAACCCACCAGCAAGCGCCGCACCATGGCGGAGTCCACTTGCAGGCTGGATGCCGCCAGGATCTGGGCGCGAATCGGCTCCCACGCCGGTTGGGGATAGAGCAGCAGGCAGCGATGGGGATGGGCGGTGACCACCAGGCGGCCTTCACCCAGGGCCACGAGGGCGTCGCGGTGCCGCGCCGGAACGGCCATGCGGCCCTTGGCATCCAGATTCAGCGCCGTCGCACCCTGAAACATCCGATCTCCCCCGTCCGGGAATCAGGCTCTTGGCCAGCCTGTATTTCCCACTAATCCCCA
>CAZYTN010000160.1:0-5382 GCA_964650115.1 uncultured Sulfuritalea sp. | reverse complement strand
GGCGATTCGGCCTGTTCGCTGCCGCCATTCACCCTGTGTCCGGAAATCCAGGATGCACTGCGCCGCCAGACCGAGATGATGGCCAAGGGCCTCAATGTTGTCGGCCTCATGAACGTGCAGTTTGCGATACAGGGTCGCGGCGACGATGCGGTGGTATATGTGCTCGAAGTCAATCCACGCGCTTCGCGCACCGTTCCTTTTGTCTCAAAGGCCACCAGTCTGCCGCTGGCCAAGATCGCGGCACGCTGCATGGCCGGGCGCAGCCTGGCCGACCAGGGCGTGACGCGCGAAATCATCCCGCCTTACTTTTCGGTGAAGGAAGCGGTGTTCCCCTTCATCAAGTTTCCCGGCGTCGATACCATTCTCGGTCCCGAGATGAAATCCACGGGCGAAGTGATGGGCGTCGGCCGCAGCTTCGGCGAAGCCTTTGTCAAATCCCAGCTTGCCGCCGGGACGCGACTGCCGAAGTCGGGCAAAGTCTTCCTCAGCGTCAAGCCAGCCGACCGGCCGAAGGCGGTCGAAGTCGCCCGCGAGTTGCATGAGCTGGGGTTTTCCCTGGTGGCGACGCGCGGCACCGGAGGCGCGATCGAAGCGGCCGGCATCCCGGTAGCCATGGTGAACAAGGTGACCGAGGGGCGGCCGCACATTGTCGACATGATCAAGAACAACGAAATAGTCCTGATCGTGAACACCGTCGAGGAAAAGCGTACCGCGATTGCCGATTCACGCTCGATCCGGACCTCTGCGCTGGGCGCCAAGGTGACCCTGTTTACCACCATCGAAGGCGGCCGTGCCGCCTGTGCCGGCATGCGCCATGACGGTCTCGAAACCTATTCGCTGCAGTCCCTGCACGCAGAATTGCCAGCATGAGCGGAAAATTTCCCATCACCCTGCGTGGCGCCGATTTGCTGCGCAAGGAACTGCAGCGCCTGAAGACGATCGATCGCCCGGCGGTCATCGCGGCGATCGCCGAGGCGCGCTCGCATGGCGACCTCTCGGAGAACGCTGAATACGACGCGGCCAAGGAGCGCCAGGGCTTCATCGAGGGCCGCATCAAGGAAGTCGAAGGCAAGCTGGGCAATGCCCAGATCATCGATCCGGCTTCCCTGGATGCCGACGGCCGTGTCGTCTTTGGCTCCACGGTCGAACTGGAAGACATGGACAGCGGCAGCAAGGTGAGCTACCAGATCGTCGGTGACGACGAGGCAGACATCAAGGCCGGCATGCTTTCGCTCAATTCTCCGGTGGCGCGCGCGCTGATCGGCAAGTTCGCCGGCGACGTGGCCGAGGTGCAGACGCCCGGCGGACGGCGGGAATACGAAATCCTTGACGTCAAATACATCTGAGAGCTTATGAATAAATCTACTGCGCGTGCCGGATCGGGGCTTGGGCGGTGCTCTTCCACGGCCCGGTTTGCACACCGGGCCGGCTGCGGCGGCGCAAAGCATGCTTTGCGAAACCCCGCCTCGCCCTCATGTACAGAGACGTACATTCCGGTAGCTGCGCTCCGGCCGCACCCCGCTGCGGCCCGCTCGCTACGATTTCTTCACAAGCTCTGACATGAGGGGGCTGGCGTCGGCGCTGTACAGCATCGCGGTGACCCTCTGGGTCGGCGGCTTGCTGGCGATGGGTTACCTTGCCGCACCGGTGCTGTTCTCCCAGCTTGCAGACCGCAGCATGGCCGGGACTGTTGCCGGGGCGATGTTCTCCGTCATGGCCTGGGTCGGGCTCGGCTGCGGCGGCTACCTGAGCCTCTACCTGTTGTTCGGCAAGGGCTGGCGTGCGATCCAATCAGGCGTGTTCTGGATCGTGCTGCTGATGCTGGTCCTGACCGCGGCGGGCCATTTCGGCGTGCAGCCGATACTCGCGCAGCTGAAGGCCGATGCCCTGCCGCGGCAGGTCATGGAAAGTGCGCTGCGCGATCGCTTCAGTACCTGGCACGGCGTGTCGAGCGCGCTCTACCTGGTGCAATCCCTGCTGGGAATCGCTCTGGTGATACTGCAGGAGCGGGGCAAAGGGCGTTAGCGCTTGCCGCTGCGCGCGGCGGCCTGCTTCTTGGTCATCGGTTCGGACTTGCGCCGTATCGCCGGCGCCGACTTCTCTACCGCAGCGTCCTTGGGATTCTCGCGCCACAGCACCAGCAGGTTGCCGATGTGCTGCACCTGGGCGCAGTTGAGCGCAGTACAGATTTCAATGAACAGGGCCTCGCGTACTTCCCGTTCAATGCCGTAAAGTCGCAGCTTGATCAGTTCGTGGGCCTTGAGGCAGCGGTCGATCTCTGCCAGGACGGAAGGCGTCAGGCCTTTCTGGCTGATGGAGACGACGGGGTTCAGGTGGTGCGCGGCGGCCCGCAGGGCGCGGCGCTGGGCGGGGCTCGGTGGGGTGGTATTTTCAGTCATGACGGGATTGTAGCGTGAGCGGGAAGATCGAGAGCAACAAGAAGATCAAGAAGAACAAGACCACCAAGGCCTGGATCACCGAGCACGTCAATGATGCCTACGTGCAGCGGGCGCGCGCCGAGGGCTGGCGGTCGCGCGCCTCGTTCAAGCTCATCGAAATCGACGACAAGGACAAGTTGCTGAAGCCTGGAATGACGGTCGTGGATCTCGGTTCGGCGCCCGGTAGCTGGTCGCAGGTTGCGGTGAAGCGCGTGGCCCCCGGCGGACGATTGGTTGCGCTCGACCTGCTGCCAATGGAGCCCGTGCATGGCGTCGAGTTCATTCAGGGCGATTTCCACGACGATGCGGTGCTGCAGGCGCTTGCCGATACCCTTGATGGCCGGCAGGTTGACCTTGTTTTGTCGGACATGGCCCCCAATATGTCGGGAATCGGCATGGTCGATCAGGCGCGGGTGATGGTTCTGGCCGAACTTACCCTGGAGTTTTGCAGCCTGCATTTGAAACCGGGCGGCGACATGCTGGTCAAAGTCTTCCAGGGGGACGGCTTCATGGAGTTGCGCCGGGCCCTGCAGCAGAAGTTTCAGATCTTGCAGATGAGAAAGCCGGCCGCTTCGCGCAACCGCAGCGCCGAGATTTACCTGCTGGCACGCGGCAGAAAGGCTTGACGCCAGGCGGTCGCGGTTTGCAGGGCAGGGCGATCGGCACTAGAATGGCTTGATACCTAATCCCGACCGCGGGAAAGAGAGGCTACACCTTGAATAACATGTTCAAAAATATGGCGATCTGGTTGGTGATCGGCATCGTCCTGATGACGGTGTTCAATCAATTCAACACACGCCAGTCGGCCGTGCTCGGTTCGCTGGAGTACTCGCAGTTTCTCGAAGAGGTGAAAGCCGGTCGCGTCACCAAAGTCGTGATCCAGGGCCGCACCCTGGAAGCCACCACCACCGAAGGCAAGCGCATCACCACTTACGCCCCGCCCGACCTGTGGATGGTCTCCGACTTGTTGAAGAACAACGTCAAGGTCGTCGCCAAGCCTGAGGAAGAGCAGTCCTTCCTCACCAGCATTTTCGTCTCATGGTTCCCCATGCTGCTCCTGATCGGCGTCTGGATCTTCTTCATGCGCCAGATGCAGGGCGGCGGCAAGGGCGGGGCCTTCTCCTTCGGCAAGAGCCGCGCCAGGATGATGGATGAATCGTCGAACAACATCACCTTCGCCGACGTGGCCGGCTGCGACGAAGCCAAGGAAGAAGTCTATGAAATGGTCGACTTCCTGCGCGATCCGTCGAAGTTCCAGAAACTCGGCGGTCGCATTCCGCGCGGCGTGCTGCTGGTCGGCTCGCCCGGCACCGGCAAGACCCTGCTGGCCAAGGCGATCGCCGGCGAGGCCAAAGTGCCCTTCTTCTCTATTTCCGGTTCCGACTTTGTCGAGATGTTCGTCGGCGTCGGTGCCGCGCGCGTGCGCGACATGTTCGAGCAGGCAAAGAAGTCATCCCCCTGCATCATCTTCATCGACGAACTCGATGCCGTCGGCCGTCAGCGCGGTGCCGGCCTCGGCGGCGGCAACGACGAGCGCGAACAGACCCTGAACCAGATGCTGGTCGAGATGGACGGCTTTGAACCCTCGGTGGGCGTGATCGTGGTGGCGGCCACCAACCGTCCCGACGTACTTGACCCGGCGCTCTTGCGTCCCGGCCGTTTCGATCGCCAGGTAGTGGTGCCGCTGCCGGACATTCGCGGTCGCGAGCAGATCCTCAAGGTGCATATGCGCAAGGTGCCGGTGGCGCCGGACATCGATGCCTCGATCCTGGCCCGCGGCTGCCCGGGTTTTTCCGGCGCCGACCTGGCCAACCTGGTCAATGAAGCCGCGCTGTTTGCCGCGCGCGGCAACAAGCGCCTGGTGGACATGGAAGACTTCGAGCGCGCCAAGGACAAGATCATGATGGGCGCCGAGCGCCGCTCGATGGTCATGCCCGAAGAAGAACGTCGCAACACCGCCTATCACGAGTCCGGTCACGCCGTGGTGGCCAAGCTGCTGCCGAAGACCGATCCGGTGCACAAGGTGACCGTCATCCCGCGTGGTCGCGCGCTGGGCCTGACCATGCAGTTGCCCGATCAGGAACGCTACAGCCAGGACCGCGAACGCCTGCTGTGCACCATTGCCGTGCTGTTTGGCGGCAGGATTGCCGAAGAGTTGTTCATGCAGCAGATGACCACCGGCGCCTCCAACGATTTCCAGCGCGCCACCGATCTGGCGCGGCGCATGGTCACGCAGTGGGGCATGTCCGACAGCCTCGGACCGATGGTGTACGGCGAAGAGGAAGGCGAAATCTTCCTTGGCCGTTCCGTGACCACGCACAAGAACATGTCGGAAGCAACGATGCAGAAGGTGGATGTCGAGATTCGCCGTGTACTCGACGAGCAGTACGCGCGTGCGCGCCGCTTGCTGGAAGACAACCGCGACAAGGTCGAGGCCATGACCGCCGCCCTGCTCGAACTGGAAACCATCGACGCCGACCAGATCAACGACATCATGGCCGGCTTGCCGCCGCGTCCGCCCAAGCCTTCCAGCGCGCCTCCGGCACCCCGGGTCGATAGCACGCCGGGCCCAGAACCAACCGCGCCGGCGCCCGCCTGATTCCCGCTACCCCGCAGACGGGCCGCCAAAGACTTGTCGATTCGGCGGTCCGTACTTTTCCATGACCCAGAATTTTCACTGTGGCCGCTTCGTGCTCAATGCCGAGCGTCCGCTCATCATGGGCATCGTCAACCTGTCGGACGATTCCTTTTCCGGCGACGGCCTGCATGGAAATATTCAAGCGGCCATCGCGCAGGGAGGGCGGCTCATCGAAGAGGGCGCACACATACTCGATCTCGGCGCCGAGTCCTCGCGGCCGGGATCGGCACCGGTGCCGGTGCAGATGGAAGTCGATCGCCTGTTGCCGGTGATCGAAGCCCTGCGCGACTGCGGTGTTCCGCTGTC
>CAZYTN010000159.1:0-5422 GCA_964650115.1 uncultured Sulfuritalea sp. | reverse complement strand
GCCACCGTGCTGGCCATCGACTCGCTGCCGCGCACGCTCTCCCGCGCCCAGAAGATGGACGCCCTGACCTCCCAGGCCGGCGTCGCCGGCTACCGCGCCGTGATCGAGGCCGCCAACGCCTTCGGCCGCTTCTTCAACGGCCAGATCACCGCCGCGGGCAAGGTACCGCCGGCCAAGGTCTTCATCGCCGGCGCCGGCGTCGCCGGCCTCGCCGCGATCGGTACCGCCGCCAGCCTGGGCGCCATCGTGCGCGCCAACGACACCCGCGCCGAAGTGGCCGACCAGGTCGTGTCGCTGGGCGGCGAATTCGTCAAGGTCGATTACGAGGAAGAAGGTTCCGGCGGCGGCGGTTACGCCAAGGTCATGAGCGAGGGCTTCCAGCAGGCCCAGCGCGAGATGTACGCCAAGCAGGCGCGGGAAGTGGACATCATCATCACCACCGCGCTGATCCCCGGCAAGCCCGCGCCCCGGCTGATCACCGCCGAGATGGTGCAGAGCATGAAGCCGGGCAGCGTGATCGTCGACATGGCGGCCGAGCGCGGCGGCAACTGCGAACTGACCGAGGCCGGGAAAACGGTCGTGAAGCACGGCGTGACGATCGTCGGCTACACCGACCTGGCTTCGCGCCTGGCCAAGCAGTCGTCGACGCTGTATTCCACCAACCTGTTCCGCCTTGCCGAGGAACTGTGCAAGACGCAAAGTGTAAAAGACGACGGCACCATCGACGTCAATATGGAAGACGAAGCCATCCGCGGCCTGACGGTCATCAAGGAAGGCAACATCACCTGGCCGCCCCCGCCGCCCAAGCCGTCCGCCGCGCCGCCGGCCAAGCCCGCCGCCGCGCCCGTGGTGCAGGCGAAGAAGGGCCACGGCCATGGTGCCGCGAGCGAACCGATGGCCGGCAACAAGCTGGCCATCATGTTCGGCGTCGCCGCCGCGCTGTTCTGGTTCGTCGGCGCCAACGCCCCGGGTGCCTTCCTCAACCACTTCACGGTCTTCGTCCTGGCCTGCTTCGTCGGCTACATGGTGGTATGGAACGTGACGCCGGCCCTGCACACGCCGCTGATGAGCGTGACCAACGCGATCTCCAGCATCATCGCCATCGGCGCCCTGGTGCAGATCGCGCCGCCGCTGGCTGGCGGCCTGCCGCCCGACCAGTGGATACGCTGGCTGGCCGTGGTGGGCATCGTACTTACCTCGGTCAACATGTTCGGCGGCTTCGCCGTGACCCAGCGCATGCTGGCCATGTTCCGCAAATAACCCAGGAAAATTATGATGCGCTATCCCCCCAGCCCCCTTTCCACGAAAGGGGGTGACTATGGTTCGCTGCGCTCCTTGTCTTCACGCCGTTTCTCCTCGGGACGGCCCTTCGGAGAAAAACATGTCTGGTAACTTGGCAACCGTCTCCTACATCGGAGCAACCATTCTTTTCATCCTCAGCCTGGGCGGACTTTCCAACCCCGAGAGTTCGCGCCGCGGCAATCTGTTCGGCATGATCGGCATGGCCATCGCCGTGCTGGCCACGGTATTCGGGCCGCGTGTGACGACGGCCGGCATTCCCTGGATCATCGGTGCCATGGTGGTCGGCGGCGCCGTCGGCCTGTATGCCGCCAAGGTCGTCAAGATGACGCAGATGCCTGAACTGGTGGCGCTGATGCACAGCCTGGTCGGTCTGGCAGCCTGCCTGGTCGGCTTCGCCAGTTACATCGACACCTCGGCTCCCATGGTCGGCGCGGAAAAAACCATCCACGAGATGGAAATCTACATCGGCATCCTGATCGGTGCGGTGACCTTCTCCGGTTCGTTGATCGCCTTCGGCAAGCTGTCGGGCAAGATCGGCGGTTCGCCCATGTTGCTGCCGGGGCGTCACTGGATGAACCTGGCCGGCCTGCTGGTGGTGATCTGGTTCGGCCGCGAATTCATCAATTCGCATACGATCAGCGAGGGCATGACGCCGCTGATCGTGATGACCGTGATCGCGCTCCTGTTCGGCATCCACATGGTGATGGCCATCGGCGGCGCCGACATGCCGGTGGTGGTGTCGATGCTCAACAGCTACTCGGGCTGGGCGGCGGCGGCGACCGGCTTCATGCTCTCCAACGACCTGCTGATCGTGGTCGGCGCTCTGGTGGGTTCCTCCGGCGCGATCCTGTCCTACATCATGTGCCGGGCGATGAACCGCAACTTCATCAGCGTGATCGCTGGCGGCTTCGGCACCGGCGGCGGCGCTCCTGCTGCTTCCGCCGGTGAACAACCGGCCGGCGAAGTGGTGCCGGTCAGCGCTGCCGAGACCGCCGAATTGCTGCGCGAAGCCAAGAACGTGATCATCGTGCCGGGTTACGGCATGGCGGTGGCGCAGGCCCAGCACACGGTGTACGAGATCACCCAAGTGCTGCGCGAGAAAGGCGTCAACGTGCGTTTCGGCATCCACCCGGTGGCGGGCCGCATGCCCGGCCACATGAACGTGCTGCTGGCCGAAGCCAAGGTGCCTTACGACATCGTGCTGGAGATGGACGAACTCAACGAGGACTTCCCGGACACGGACGTGGCCATGGTGATCGGCGCCAACGACATCGTGAACCCGGCTGCCCAGGACGATCCGAACAGCCCCATCGCCGGCATGCCGGTGCTGGAGGTATGGAAGGCAAAGACCTCCATCGTGATGAAGCGCAGCATGGCCTCCGGCTATGCCGGCGTGGACAATCCGCTGTTCTACAAGGAAAACAACCGCATGCTGTTCGGCGATGCCAAGAAGATGCTGGAAGAGGTCTTCGTGGCTTTGAAGGCATAGTCGACCACAGCGGTACAGCTTCACCGGATTCCGCGGGCGGTCATGTGAAAAAACACATGACCGCCCGCGACTATCCTGCTTCGCGGAAGGGTAATACCGTTATAATTGCCCCCGAACATGTCGCAGAACATGTGCGTCCATAATCATTCAGCCGCAATTTAGGAAAATTCGTGATCAAGAAAATACTCGTCGCCAACCGTGGTGAGATAGCGGTCCGCATCGTGCGCGCATGCTCCGAGATGGGCATCAAGTCGGTCGCCATCTATACCGATGCCGACCGCCATGCCCTGCACGTCAAGAAGGCGGACGAGGCCTATCACGTCGGTTCCGAACCCGTCGCCGGCTATCTGAACGCGCACAACATCGTCAACATCGCCGCCCTCTCCGGCTGCGATGCGCTGCACCCCGGCTATGGCTTCCTGTCCGAGAATCCCGAACTGGCCGAGATCTGCGCGCGCCGCGACATCAAGTTCATCGGCCCGAACTCGGCGGTGATCCAGCAGATGGGTGACAAGGTCGAGGCACGCAAGGCGATGATAGCGGCAGGCATCCCCTGCGTCCCCGGCAGCGACGGCAACCTCGCCGACCTCGACGAAGCACGCAAACTGGCGAAGAAGATCGGCTATCCGGTCATGCTCAAGGCCACCAACGGCGGCGGCGGCCGCGGCATCCGCCGCTGCGACAACGAGAAGGACCTCGTCGCCAACTACGAACGCGTCATCTCGGAAGCCAGCAAGGCGTTCGGCAAGCCCGAGGTGTTCCTGGAAAAGTGCGTGGTCAACCCGCGCCACATCGAGGTGCAGATCCTCGGCGACAGCCATGGCAACATCATCCACCTGTTCGAGCGCGACTGTTCCATCCAGCGCCGCAACCAGAAGCTGATCGAGATCGCGCCCTCGCCCCAGCTCACGCAATCGCAGCGCGAATATATAGGCAACCTCGCCGTGCGTGCAGCCAAGGCGGTGGACTACGAGAACGCCGGCACCGTCGAGTTCCTGCTCGACCAGGACAATCATTTCTACTTCATGGAGATGAACACGCGCGTGCAAGTCGAGCACACCGTCACCGAGACCATCACCGGCATCGACATCGTGCAGGAGCAGATACGCATCGCCGCCGGACTCGAACTGCAGTACAAGCAGGAGGACGTCGCTTTCCGCGGCTACGCCATGGAGTTCCGCATCAATGCCGAGGACCCCAAGAACAACTTCCTGCCCAGCTACGGCAAGATCACGCGTTATTACGCACCGGGCGGCCCGGGCGTGCGCATCGACGCTGCCATGTACAGCGGCTATACCATCCCGCCCTACTTCGATTCCATGTGCGCCAAGCTCACCGTGTGGGCGCTGAACTGGGAAAGCGTCATCGAGCGCGGCCGCCGCGCGCTCGACGACATGGCGATCTATGGCGTCAAGACCACCATCCCCTATTACCAGGAGATCCTCAAGCATCCCGATTTCAGGAATGCGGACTTCAACACCAGCTTCGTCGAATCCCACCCCGAGCTGATCGAGTACACCACCAAGATACCTCCGGAACTGCGTGCCGCCGCCATTGCTGCTGCCATCGCCGCCCACGAAGGCATCTGACCATCAATCTGTAACAGAGTCGACATCATGGCAAAAACCCACATCTCCGAACTGGTCCTGCGCGACGGACACCAATCCCTGATCGCGACCCGCATGCGCACCGACGACATGCTTCCCATTTGCCAGAAACTGGACAGCATAGGATTCTGGTCGCTGGAGGCATGGGGCGGCGCAACCTTCGACTCCTGCGTGCGCTTCCTCAAGGAAGACCCGTGGGAGCGGCTCAAGAAACTGCGCAAGGCCCTGCCCAACACGCGCATCCAGATGCTGCTGCGCGGCCAGAACCTGCTCGGCTACCGCCATTATTCCGACGACGTGGTGCGCGCCTTCGTGCAGAAGTCGGCCGACAACGGCATCGACGTGTTCCGCGTGTTCGACGCCATGAACGACCTGCGCAACATCAAGGTCTCGGTCGAGGCGGTGAAGAAGGCCGGCAAGCATGCCGAAGGATGCATCAGTTACACCACCAGCCCCGTGCATGACATCCCGCAGTTCGTCGCACAGGCGCGCGAGCTGGAAGCGATGGGCTGCGACACCGTCTGCATCAAGGACATGGCGGGCCTGCTCACCCCCTACTCCGCGTTCGAACTGGTGCAGGCGCTGCGCGCCGCCATCAAGCTGCCCATCCACCTGCACAGCCACGCCACCTCCGGCCTGTCGGCCATGACCTTCCTGAAAGGCGTGGAAGCCGGTGCAACCATACTGGACACCTGCAACTCCTCGTTCGGCGAAGGCGCCAGCCATTCCTCGACCGAGAGCATCGTCGCGGCATTGCAGGGCACGCCCTACGACACCGGACTAGATCTGGCCGCGATCCAGGAAGTCACCGCCTATTTCTACGAGGTACGCCAGAAGTACTGGCAGTACGAGAGCGCCTTCACCGGCGTTGACTCGCGCGTGCTGGTCAACCAGGTGCCCGGCGGCATGATCTCCAACCTGTCCAGCCAACTCAAGGAATCCGGCGCGCTCAACCGCATGAACGAGGTGCTGGCCGAGATCCCGCGCGTGCGCGAGGACATGGGCTACCCGCCGCTGGTCACGC
>CAZYTN010000158.1:1210-5492 GCA_964650115.1 uncultured Sulfuritalea sp. | reverse complement strand
TGTTCCACGTCGGCCAACGGCGCGTCATGAAATTGCAGGTACACATCAAGGCCGGAGGCAATCAGACGATCGCTGATTGCGCCAAGGCGATCCGGACATTCGGGATGATGGGCTCCCATGTCGTGCAGCAGGCAGTCGCGATGGGTGATGAAGGCGGTAGTTGTCATGACGGGTGTCTTGCCTGATGACTTACAATGTTGCTTAAAAACATATTATCCACCAAAGTCTGCGCAAAACTCCGACCCCATGCGACTCCCCGAGCTTGAACACATCCTGGCCGACATCAACCGCATCATCCTCGGCAAGGAAAGGCCGATCCGGCTCTCGCTGGCCTGCCTGCTGGCACGCGGCCACCTGCTCATCGAAGACTTGCCGGGGGTCGGCAAGACCACTTTGGCCCATGTGCTGGCCCGCGTGCTGGGCCTGGATTTTCAGCGCATCCAGTTCACCAGTGACATGCTGCCGGCGGACATTCTGGGGGTCTCGATCTTCGATCGGGACAGCGGCGCCTTCCATTTTCATCCGGGTCCGATCTTCACCCAGATGGTGCTGGCCGACGAGATCAATCGCGCCACACCCAAGGCACAAAGCGCCTTGCTCGAAGCCATGGAAGAGCGACAGGTTACGGCCGAGGGGAAAACCCGTGCCTTGCCCGAGCCGTTTTTCGTCATTGCCACGCAGAACCCGACACACCAGATCGGTACCTTTCCCCTGCCCGAATCCCAGCTTGACCGCTTTCTGCTCAGGATCGAACTCGGCTATCCCGATGCCGCGGCCGAACGCGAACTGCTCGCTGGCGCCGACCGCCATCAGATGGTCGCCGGCCTGGGGCCGCGGATTGCACCGCAGCAGCTGATCGAGTTGCAGGCGCGAGTACGCGCGGTACATGCGTCATCCGCCCTGATCGAGTACGTGCAGGCGCTGGCCGCCCACACCCGCACGGCGACGCGCTGGCAGGCGGGTCTGTCGCCGCGCGCCTGCCTGGCATTGTTGGCGGTTGCGCGCGCCTGGGCCTTGCTCGATGGCCGTGATCATGTATTGCCGGAAGACATACAAGCCGTGCTACCTGGCGTTATTGCCCACCGCCTGAAACCGACAGACGACACCACGCGCACCGACGTGGAAGCCGTCGCGGCAGCCCTGATTGAGGCAGTCCCGCTGCCCTAAGAGCCTATTCCAACAGGAATCATGCTTGCTTCCCTGCGCCGCCAGCTGCACGAAAGATTTGTCCGCTGGGCACTGCGTGTGCGTTCGCCAGAGCCGGCACCAATCATCCTCACCCAGCGCCGCGTCTATGTCCTGCCGACGCGCGCCGGGCTGGCCTATGCGGCTGCGCTAGGCGTCATCCTGCTCGGCGCGATGAACTACAACCTCAGTCTGGGTCATGCCCAGGTGTTTCTGCTGGCCGGCTTGGGCATCGTCGCCATCCTTCACACCTTCCGCAATCTTGTCCTCATCGCGCTTAGTCCCGGTCGCTGCGAGCCAGTCTTCGCCGGCAGCCGCGCACAGTTTTCGCTGGTCATGGAAAACCGGCGGCCGGATGCCCGCACCAGCCTGCGCCTGTCCATCGGCGAGCAGGAACCGGTCGAAGTCGACATCGATGCGCGCACCAGCAGGGTGGCCACGCTCGGCTTTCCCACCACGCGGCGCGGCTGGCTGCCGATGCCGCGCGTCACCATCGAGACCACTTGGCCGCTGGGTCTGGTGCGCGCCTGGAGTTATGCCGTTCCCGACCTCGGCTGCCTGGTCTATCCGGCGCCGGCCACCAAGGCACCACCGCTGCCATGGGGTGGCGACTCGGCGCGCGGAACAACCCGCGACGGCCGCGGCGCAGACGACTTTTCCGGGCTGCGCAAGCATCAGGTTGCGGATGCACCGCGCCACGTGGCATGGAAGGCGGTAGCTCGCCAGCAGGATGGCCCGTTGCTCACCAAGCTGTTCGCGGGAGCGAACGCGCAACAGATCTGGCTGGACTGGAACGCGCTGTCCGAAACGACCGACGGCGAACAACGGCTGTCGATTCTCGCCCGCTGGATGTTGGATGCCGAGGCGGCCGGATTGGCCTGGGGCTTGCGCCTGCCCGCGCTGCAGCTTGCTCCGGACAGCGGCCCGGCACAACTCGCCGCCGGCCTGCGCGCACTGGCCCTGCACGACCATGGCGCGCGCTAGCCACCCTGTCAGCCGACGCCAGGCCTGGTGGCTGCTGGCCAGCGCCATCGCCGCGTCGGCACCACTGGCACAGCAGGTTCCGCTTTGGCTCTCGCTCGCTGCGGCAGCCGCATTCGGCTGGCGCGCGCTGCTGACGTGGCAACACTGGCGTCTGCCACCGCGCTGGTTGCGGGTGGTGCTGGTCATCGCCGGTACGGTCGGCGTATTCCTGCAGTACCGGACAATTCTGGGGCGCACCCCGGGCATCGCGCTGCTGCTGGTCTTTCTCGCGCTGAAACTGCTTGAACTGCGTGCCGCGCGGGATGCCGTGGTGACCGCCCTGCTGTGCTACTTCCTGGTGCTCGGCCAGTTCCTGTTCACCCAGACCATCCCGACTGCAATGCTGGCGGGGCTGACCGTTCTGATCACGACGGCCGCCCTGCTGGCAGCCAGCGATGACCGCCCGCAGCCACAGCAGCAACTGCGCCGCGCCACCCTGCTCCTGGCGCAAGCCGTGCCATTCATGTTGCTGCTGTTCCTGCTGTTTCCCCGTGTGCAAGGCCCGTTGTGGGGCATTCCTCAGGACCGGTTTTCTGCCGTCTCGGGATTGTCCGACACCATGTCGCCGGGTTCGATTGCTCAACTCTCGCAATCGAATGCGATCGCTTTCCGGGTGCAGTTCAAGGGAACGGTGCCACCGCAATCGCAGCTTTACTGGCGCGGCCCGGTAATGCCCTCGTTCGACGGCCGCAGTTGGCGCGTGACCCGGTCTCTGGGAACCTATTTCGAGGTTCCGTACGCCGGACTTGGCGCGCCGGTGGATTACGAGGTGACGCTGGAGCCGCACGGGAAATACTGGCTGTTTGCGCTGGAGATGCCGGCCACCTTGCCGCCGGAGAGCGCACTGACCAGCGACTATCAACCCGTCGCGCGCCAACCCGTACGCAACCGGGTACGCTACACCCAGCGCGCCTGGCCCGAAACGGTCGCCGGCGCGAATGACGCACCTGACATTCTGCGCGGCGCGCTGACGCTGCCCGAAGCAGGCAACCCGCGCATCCGGGCCATCAGCGCGGCCTGGCGTGCGCAGCATGGCAACGACAGCGCTGCGATCCTCGCCGCCGCGCAGAACCTCTTCAATCAGCAGTTGCTGATTTACACATTGAATCCGCCCTTGCTGGGTGCCGACATGGTCGATGAGTTCCTGTTCGACACCAAGCGCGGCTTCTGCGAACACTTCGCCGCCGCCTTTGTCTTCACCTTGCGTGCCGCCGGCGTGCCGGCGCGAGTGGTGGCCGGCTATCAGGGTGGCGAAATCAATCCGGTGGATGGCTACCTGGAAGTCCGCCAGTACGACGCCCATGCCTGGGCCGAAGTGTGGATTGCCGGGCGCGGCTGGGTGCGCATCGATCCGACGGCAATCTCTGCGCCGAGTCGCATCAACAGCAACCTTGCAGCGGCAGTGCCGGCCAACGAAGGGCTGCCCTTCCTGGCACGTGCCGATCTGGCCTGGCTCAAGGAATTGCGCTACCGGCTGGACGCCGTCACCAATGGCTGGAATCAGTGGGTGCTGGGCTACAACCCGCAACGCCAGCGCGATCTGCTGACCAGCTTGGGCCTCAAGGAGCCCGACTGGCGCAGCATGACCGCGGTCCTCTCAGTTCTTTGCGGCATCGTCATGCTGGGCCTCACCGCCTGGATATTGCGCAATCGCCTGCGCGTCGATCCGGCGCTAGCCGCATGGCGCAGATTCACTGCCCGGCTGGCCAGACGTGGAATTGCCTGGCAGACATGGGAAGGGCCGCTGACCTTCGCCGAACGCGCCGCCGCCGCCGATCCGGTCCATGGCGATGGCATTCGCGAAATTGCAGCGCTGTATGCCCGTCTGCGTTACGGGCCGGCCCCACAGGCCGCTGACCTGATTCAGTTGAAGAACCGGATCGCCGCCTTCCGGCCATGACGCGACTGCTTTTGCTTCTGTTGCTGGCCCTGCCGAGCTCCAGCCTGCGTGCAGAAAACGAAGTTTCAGTGGAGGCTAACGTCGGCTCTAGCGACGTTAAGCCGAAACTAAATCCTCCCGTTTCAGTGGAGGCTAACGTCGGCTCTAGCGACGTTAAGCCGAAACTAAATCCTC
>CAZYTN010000158.1:0-1110 GCA_964650115.1 uncultured Sulfuritalea sp. | reverse complement strand
CCGTTTCAGTGGAGGCTAACGTCGGCTCTAGCGACGTTAAGCGCAGCGGCCGTAAACACAACTACGCACAGCGTGAAGATGTGCAGGCCTTCATTGCAGAAATGCAGGTCCGGCACGGTTTGGACCCCGACGTTCTCAACGAATTGTTCCGCCTGACCAAACCCGTCCCCGCCGTAATCAAGGCCATCATGCCGCCCAGGGATCCCGGAGTGCGCTCATGGCAGGCCTACCGCGGACGCTTTGTCGAGCCGAAACGCATCGCTGCGGGGCGACGTTTCATGGAGACCTACGCAGCGGAACTTGGCGCCGCCGAGGAGCGCTTCGGCGTGCCGGCCGAAATCATTGCGGCCATCATTGGTGTCGAGACCATTTACGGCAAACAGTTGGGCCGCTTTGGCACCTTCGCCGCGCTCACCACTCTGGCCTTCGACTACCCGCCACGGGCAGGCCTGTTTCGCAAGGAACTGGAAGAACTGCTGCTGCTGGCCCGCGAGGAAAGCCGCAGCCCGCTGAGCTACACCGGATCCTATGCCGGCGCCCTTGGTTTGCCGCAGTTCCTGCCATCCTCTCACCGGCGTTTCGCCATCGACTTCGATCGCGACGGCCGCATCGATCTGGCCGCCAGTCGGACCGATGCGATCGGCAGCGTGGCGAATTTCCTGGTCGAGCATGGCTGGGAACGGAACGCACCCATCGCCGTCGCCGTCACCGTTGGCGGCGACGGCATCCAGGCGCTCATCGACGAAGGCATCGCACCGCAACGCACACCCAGGCAAATGGAAGCCGCCAATGTCGGCTTTTCAAGAGTAATGTCTCCGGCAGCGCCGGAGACGGTATCCCTTGCGGACGGCGCTGGCGACACGGCGGCGGCGCTGATACCCGACCGGCCGGCCGCGCTCATCGATCTGATCACGCCCAATGCGCTGACGGAGTATCGCCTCGGCTATCGCAACTTCCATGTCATCACGCGCTACAACCGCAGCAGCTTCTATGCGGCAGCAGTCATGGACCTGGCCGCGGCACTGCGTGCCTCAAAGTAGCGCGTCAGGCGTCAAGCCATCGCGTGCGATGCGCTTCCTCAGCTTGGACAGCGCCTCCATCTGGATCTGC
>CAZYTN010000157.1:0-5573 GCA_964650115.1 uncultured Sulfuritalea sp. | reverse complement strand
GGTCGACAAATTCCGATCGTGGCTGTCGTCGCCCAGCATCATCAGCGCGGTGTTGCCGCCGGACGCCGTGGTGTTTACGCTGACCACCCGCTCAGAGAGCATGCGGAACACGGGGTACAAGGCCGTGTGCCCACCTGGCTGGAACAGGGGAATCAGTGCCCCAGGCGCGTTGGCCAGGCGCCGGCGCAGCGCTGCGGCAAGGCCCGCATCGCCGGCCAGCAGAACGCCCGCCAGGTCGGCGTAGTCCTCCCGCGGCTGCAGTTCGACGGCAGCGGCCAGATCCGGCGGCAGAATACGCAAGACCGCATCACTGGTCTCGTCCTTGGGCATCACGGCTTGGCCATCGACGGCCAGCACTGCCGCAAGTTGCCGCAGCAAACCGGTTTCATCCGGCGCCAGGCAAAGCAGGCGGCCAAGGGCTGCAAAGCCCAGGGTATTGCGCTCGCCGGTGGGGCCCGGCAGATCGATCAGGGCGTGGCGCAGCGTCAAGGCCGCATAGTCCGCGCAGAGTTGCGCCAGATCGTGCCGTCCTGACGCCGCCGCCCAAGCGGCGAGGCGGTGGAAGGCCACGCTGCCATCGGCCAGGGCGGTGCCCGGCCGGCAACCCAGCATGCCCGGCGTCACCCGCTCGCTGCCGGCCATGCGGTGCAGATACAGCGGCCCGCCAGCCTTGGGGCCAGTGCCGGACAGGCCCTCGCCGCCGAAGGGCTGCACGCCGACGACGGCGCCGATCATGTTGCGGTTGACGTAGATGTTGCCGACGCGGACGCCGGCCGTGACTTTTTTCACGGTCTCGTCGATGCGACTGTGCAGGCCCAGCGTCAGGCCGTAGCCGGTGGCATTGATGGCAGCGAGCAGCCGGTCCAGCTGGTCGCCGGCGAAGCGCAGCACATGCACCACCGGGCCGAACACCTCCCGCTGAAGTTCAGCCAGCGAGCCGATTTCGATCAAGGTCGGCGGCACGAAACACCCGTTTGCGCAGTCCGCCGGCAAGGCCGCTTGAAACACTGCGCGACCCTTGCTCCGCATCTGTTCGATGTGCGCCAGGAGTTGCGCCTGCGCGGCTTCGTCGATCACCGGTCCGATGTCGGTTGCCAGACGAGCCGGGTTGCCGACGGCAAGCTCGTGCATGGCGGCCTTGAGCCTGGCCAGCACCTGATCGGCGACGTCGTGTTGCAGGCAGAGTATGCGCAGGGCCGAGCAGCGCTGGCCGGCGGAATCGAAACCGGAGCTCAGCACGTCCTGCACCACTTGCTCGGGCAGGGCCGAGGAATCGACGATCATCGCATTCTGGCCGCCGGTCTCGGCAATCAGGCGCACGTCATCGCGGCCGGCGATGCTCTGGTTGATCAGCCGGGCCACTTCGATCGAGCCGGTGAACACGACGCCGCGCACGCGCGGATCGGCGGTCAATGAGGCGCCCACCGTGGCGCCTCGGCCGGGCAGGAATTGCAGGGCTTGCCGCGGAATGCCGGCTTGGTGCAGCAGTTCCACGGCAAGGGCGGCGATCAGCGGCGTCTGCGTCGCGGGTTTGGCGATTACCGGACTGCCAGCGGCCAGGGCGGCGCTGACCTGGCCGATGAAAATCGCCAGGGGAAAATTCCACGGGCTGATGCAAATGGTTATGTCCCCGGCGGAGCCGGGGACGGTATCCCTTGCGGACGGCCCTGGCGACACGGCGGCATACTCAAAATCGCCGCTTTGCAACTGGTCGGCGTAGTAGCGGCAGAAATCCACCGCCTCGCGCACTTCGGCGATTGCGTTACCCCAGGTCTTGCCGGCTTCGCGGATGCACAGGCTGAGCAATTCGGCGCGGCGGCTTTCCAGCAGCGCGGCGGCGCGGCGCAGTGCCGCTGCGCGCTCGGCACGGGGCGTCCGATGCCAGGTTCTGGCGTAGGCATCTGCGCTGTCCAGTGCGCGTTCGACCGCCGCCGCATCGGTCTCGATCACCGTGCCAACCTGATCCCTGCGCTGCGCCGGGTTGCATATTGGCAGTGCCTTGCCTTCGGTTTCCGCTTCTTTGGCCAGCAGCGGACGCGCCTGCCAGAGTTTGCCGGCAAGTTGTGCCAGTTCGTCCTCGAGCGCGGCAATGCCCGTTTCATCCGCCAGGTCGACGCCCGCCGAATTGAGTCGCCGCGGGCCGTAAATATCCCGCGGCAACGGCAGCGCCGGGTGCCGCGCACCGCCATCGCGTTTGACCTGCGCCAGCGGGTCCGCGACCAGTTCATCGATCGATACCGCCTGATCGACGAGGCGATTGACGAAGGAGCTGTTCGCCCCGTTTTCCAGCAGGCGCCGCACCAGATAGGGCAGCAGGGTTTCATGGCTGCCGACCGGCGCATAGATGCGGCAAGTCTTGCCGAGCTTGTCCGGGCCGACGATATTGTCGTAGAGCGGTTCGCCCATGCCGTGCAGGCACTGGAATTCGTAGTCTTCGACGCCGCGTTGGCGCGCCATCTGCAACACCGTCGCCAGCGTCTGGGCGTTGTGCGTGGCGAATTGCGGATAGATCGCGGCGGGCGCCGCCAGCAGGCGATGGGCGCAGACCAGGTAGCAAATGTCGGAATGGACCTTGCGCGTGAACACCGGGTAATCGGTCATGCCATCGACCTGGGCGCGCTTGATCTCGGTATCCCAGTAGGCGCCCTTGACCAGACGGATCATCAGCCGGCGCCGGGTGCGCCGCGCCAGGTCGATCAACCAGTCGATGACACCGGGAGCGCGCTTCTGGTAGGCCTGGACGACGAAGCCGAGACCGTCCCAGCCGGCGAGATCGGGATCGGCGGCCAGCGACTCCAGCAGGTCGAGCGAAAGCTCCAGCCGGTCGGCTTCTTCGGCGTCGATATTAAGGCCGATGTCGTACTGCCGGGCAAGTTGCAGCAGCCCCTTCAACCGCGGCCGCAATTCGGCCATCACTCGCGCCCGCTGGCTGCGCACATAGCGCGGATGCAGGGCCGAGAGCTTGACCGAGATGCCGGGCCCGGGCACCACGCCGCGCCCGCCGCTGGCATGGCCGATGGCGTGAATGGCCGTCTCGTAGGCGCGGCGGTAACGCTCGGCGTCGGCTCCGGTCAGCGCCGCCTCGCCGAGCATGTCGAAGGAGTGGGTGTAGCCGCGGACCTCGTTGCTTGCGCTGCGCGCAAGTGCCGCCTCGATGGTTTCGCCCATGACGAACTGCTCGCCGAGCAGGCGCATGGCGAAGTCGATGCCCTTGCGGATCAGCGGCTCGCCGCCCTTGGTCAGCAGACTGGTCAGCGCATCGCCGAGCGTGCCATGCGGGTGGCTGGCGACCAGTTTGCCGGTCAGCATCAGCCCCCAGGTGGCGGCATTGACGAACAGCGAAGGGCTGGCGCCGAGGTGGGATTTCCAGTCGCCGTGACCGAGCTTGTCGCGGATCAGGCGGTCGGCGGTCGCCTTGTCCGGAACGCGCAGCAAGGACTCGGCCAGGCACATCAGGGCGACGCCTTCCTGACTCGACAGCGAAAACTCGTGCATCAGGTGGTCGACTCCGCTCGCCCCATGGCGTTGCCTGCGTACCGCGGCGACCAGCGAACTCGCACGCGTCTGGATCGCTTGCCGGTCGATGCTCAGGCGTTCCAGCTCGTCGACCAGTGCGGCGACGCAGACCGCCTCGTCGCGCCGACAGGCCTCGCTGATCGCTTGTCGCAGCATGCGCAATTCTCCATCCACCGGCAACGATACATAATCGGACGCTTGGGCCAGACTGACTTGCTGCCGCGTGAAACAGACTGGCCGGCCCGGACACCGAACGTCCCGCGGAACTTGCTGTCTACTATAGTAATAGCACGATGGGAGATGGTCATGGGCAGCAAGTTCTCCTCGAAACCACGCGCGGTGCGGTTGATCGGCGTCGCCAGCGGTTTGGGGGTGCCGGCGCAGACCAGGGCTTCAAGTTCGCTCGCGGCGGCGGCACTCGAAATTGCGGATATCGGCGTCGGGATCCGCAGGAACGGGATCGACTGCGCATGGGACGCGATCATCGCGCCACCTTCCGATCCGTATCTGCCGCGTGATGTGGCGCTGCGCCGGCTCTGCCGCCAAATAGACGAGCGCGTTGCGGCCTGCATGGGCAGCGGTGCGCTGCCTGTCGTCACGGGTGGCGATCATGCGATGGCGATGGGTACCTGGCATGGCGTTGCGCATGCGGTCGGCAAGGGCTTTGGCCTGCTCTGGATCGATGCCCATCTCGATGCGCACACCGGCATGACCAGTCCCAGCGGCAATCCGCACGGCATGCCGCTGGCGGCGCTGCTGGGTTGCGGTCCGAACCCGTGGGAATGCCAGGTGGGCGTGGTCGACGCGAGGCGCACTTGCGTTTTCGGCGTGCACAGTTATGAAAATTCCGAGTGGCTGCTGCTGCAGAAGATCGGCGTCAAGATCGTGACCATGGAAGAAATCGGCCGGCGCGGCCTGCAACAGACCTTGGCCGAAGCACTCGCCCATGTCAGCGGCGGCCGCTTCGGTATTTCGATCGACCTCGATGCCTTCGAGCCGCTCGATGCGCCGGGTGTCAACATCCGATGCCCAGGAGGTCTGGACGCCGCGGCGCTGGCCGATGCCTTGCACGGCGTGTGCCGCAACCCGCAACTGGCCGCACTCGAAATCGCCGAGTACAACCCTGACCGCGACATCGACGGCAAGACGGCGCAGCTCGTCGCCAGCCTGCTGGAAGCGCTGACTTCGCCGACCGGGGCCGGGTACATGGAGATCGAGGAGCATTACGGCGCGCACAACTATGCGCCGCTGCCCGTGGTGCTTTCGCGCGGCGAAGGGGTCCATGTCTGGGATACCGCGGGAAATCGCTATCTCGACATGATGTCGGCCTATTCGGCGGCCAGCCTCGGCCACTGCCATCCGCAACTGGTTGCCGCGCTTGGCCGTCAGGCGCGCCGCCTGGCGGTCACCTCGCGCGCCTATTTCAACGACCGGCTGCCGCTGCTGCTGGCGCGTCTTTGCGACCTGTTCGGCTACGAGGCCGCCTTGCCGGTCAATACCGGGCTCGAAGCCGTCGAAACCGCGCTCAAGGCGGCCCGCAAATGGGGCTACCGACGCAAGGGGGTCGCCGCCGACCGGGCCGAAATCATCGCCTGCAAGGGCAATTTTCACGGCCGCTCGATCGCCATCGTCGGCATGTCTTCGGAAGCCCAGTACCGCGACGGCTTCGGCCCCTTCCCGCCGGGATTCACGCTGATCCCGTACGGCGATGCCGCCGCGCTCGAAGCCGCCATCACGCCGCGGACGGCGGCCTTCCTGGTGGAGCCGGTGCAGGGCGAAGGCGGCATCATCGTGCCGCCCGACGGCTATTTGCGCCGCTGCGCCGAAATCTGCCGACGTCATGACGTGCTGCTGATCTGCGACGAAGTGCAGACCGGTCTCGGCCGTACCGGAAAATTGCTGGCGTCCTGGCACGAGAACGTGCGGCCCGATGCGGTGATTCTGGGCAAGGCGCTGGGCGGGGGCCTGTTGCCGGTATCGGCCTTCCTCGCCGACCGCGAGCTCATGGATGTATTCACGCCCGGCGATCATGGCAGCACCTTCGGCGGCAACGCCCT
>CAZYTN010000156.1:0-5577 GCA_964650115.1 uncultured Sulfuritalea sp. | reverse complement strand
TTCATCCAGATTCCCACCACCCTGCTGTCGCAGGTTGACTCATCGGTGGGCGGCAAGACCGGAATCAATCATCCGCGCGGCAAGAACATGGTCGGCGCCTTCTGGCAGCCCAAGCTGGTGCTGGCCGACACCGATACGCTGCAGACCTTGCCGCACCGCGAACTGTCGGCAGGAATGGCGGAAGTCATCAAGTACGGCCTGATCCGCGACCTGCCTTTCCTCGACTGGCTGGAAGCCAGCATGGAAGGGCTCATGGCGCGCGACGGCGAATTGCTGGCGCATGCCATCGAGCGTTCGTGTGTCAACAAGGCCGAGGTGGTGGCGGCCGACGAATACGAGACGGCCAGGGACGGCGGCCGGGCGCTGCTCAATCTGGGACATACCTTCGGCCATGCCATCGAGACCGGCATGGGTTACGGCGAATGGCTGCATGGCGAAGGGGTTGCTGCCGGCACCATGATGGCTGCCGAACTTTCGCGCCGGCTGGGCTGGTTGTCTGCAGCCGACGTCGGTCGCGTTCGCGCACTGTTTGTCCGTGCCGGGTTGCCGGTCATCGGGCCTGACCTGGGGGCGGCGCGCTACCTGGAACTGATGTCCCACGACAAGAAGGTCATCGCCGGCAGCCTGCGCCTGGTCCTGCTCAAGGCACTGGGCGAGGCGGTGACTGCTGTCGATGTGCCGCAGGAAGAAATTGTCGCCGCCATATCATCCTGTTGCCGTGAGTGACCTGGCGCCATATGCAGTAGACGACAGCATCAGTCGTGGCCGCGCCGTCGCCGAGCCGCGACCCAAGGCGCGCAGCGAGTTTCAGCGGGACCGCGACCGCATCGTGCATTCCACTGCATTTCGCCGCCTTGAATACAAGACCCAGGTTTTCGTCAATCACGAAGGCGACCTGTTCCGCACCCGCCTGACGCACAGCATCGAGGTCGCCCAGATTGCCCGCTCGATCGCGCGCGCCCTGCATCTCAACGACGACCTGGTCGAAGCCATCGCCCTGGCCCACGACCTCGGCCATACGCCTTTCGGCCATGCCGGCCAGGACACGCTGAACGAATGCATGCAGGCACATGGCGGCTTCGAGCACAATCTGCAGAGCCTGCGCATCGTCGATCGCCTGGAAGAGCGCTATGGGGCCTTCGACGGCCTCAACCTGATGTTCGAGACGCGCGAAGGCATCCTCAAGCATTGCTCACCGGCGAAGGCGCGCGAGCTTGGCGAGCTTGGGCGGCGCTTTCTCGACGGCCGCCGGCCTTCGCTGGAGGCGCAGATATGCAACCTGGCCGACGAGATTGCCTATAACAACCATGACATCGATGACGGCCTGCGTTCCGGACTTCTCACCCTGGAGCAGCTTGACGGAGTGAGTCTGTTTGCCCGCCATGCCACCGAAGTGGATGCTGAATTTTCAAACCTGTCGGGCCGCCGGCGCGTGCACGAAACCATACGCCGCATGATTGGCGCACTGGTAACGGACTTGCTGGCCGAATCGGAGCGACGCATAGCGAGCGCGGCACCGCAAACCCTGGCGGATGTGCGTGCCGCACCTGCGTTGATTGCTTTCACCGACACCATGCAGGCCGAAAATCGTGCGCTCAAGGGCTTCCTGCGCGAACATCTGTATCAGCACTATCAGGTGCTGCGCATGACGTCCAAGGCGCGCCGCATCATTCATGACCTGTTCAGGGCCTTTACCGGCGATCCGCGTCTGTTGCCACCCCAATACCAGGAAATGGCCGCCATCGAGGGTGTCGAGCGCGTGACGGCGGACTATATTGCCGGCATGACCGACCGCTACTCGATGAAGGAGCATCGCCGCCTGTTCTCCGTTGGCGAACTTTGACACCATTGCTGCATTGCAGCGTATTGAAATCGGCGGCTTTTGGCGGTATATTTGGAGCGTCCGCCGCTGTCAGCGGAACATCCAAGGCCGGGGAGCGGCATCGCCCCGGCTTTTTTGCCGGCCGCATTTCCGAGGAAAGACACGATGGTCCTCCCCCAGCGCCAGGGTCTCTATGACCCGGCCAACGAGCACGACGCCTGTGGCGTCGGCTTCGTTGCTCATATCAAGAACCAAAAGAGCCATGCCATTATCGAGCAGGGCTTGCTGATTCTGGAAAACCTCGAACACCGGGGTGCAACGGGTTACGACCCGCTGCTCGGCGACGGCGCCGGCATCCTGATCCAGATCCCCGACCAGTTCTTCCGCGATGAAATGGCGCGGCAGGGCGTGACCCTGCCGCCCCCGGGCGAATACGGTGTCGGCATGGTCTTCCTGCCGCGCGGCGAGGCCAGCCGGCGTGCCTGCGAGGCCGTGATCGAGCGCGCGATTCGCTACGAAGGTCAAGTGCTGCTCGGCTGGCGCGACGTTCCGGTGGATAACCGCGGCCTGGCCCAGGCGGCCAAGGACATCGAGCCCGTGGTGCGTCAGGTCTTCATCGGACCCGGGCCCGGCGTTGCCGGTACCGATGCGCTGGAAAGAAAGCTCTACATCCTGCGCAAGGCCATCGGCCACAGCATTCAGGCCCTCAAGCTGAACGACGGCAAGATGTTCTACGTGCCGTCGATGTCGGCGCGCACCGTGGTGTACAAGGGCATGCTGCTGGCCAACCAGGTCGGCACCTATTATCTCGACCTGCAGGACAAGCGGGCGGTCTCCGCGATGGCGCTGGCACATCAGCGCTTTTCGACCAATACCTTCCCGACCTGGGATCTGGCGCATCCCTTCCGCATGATCGCCCATAACGGCGAGATCAATGCCCTGCGCGGCAACGTCAACTGGATGCGCGCGCGCGAGCACGGCATCTCCTCGCCGGTGCTGGGTGAAGACCTGGAAAAAGTCTGGCCGCTGATCTACGACGGCCAGTCCGATTCCGCCTCCTTCGACAATGCGCTGGAACTGCTGGTGATGGGCGGCTACAGTCTGGCGCACGCCATGATGATGCTGATTCCCGAGGCCTGGGCCGGCAATCCGCTGATGGACGAGGAACGTCGCGCCTTCTACGAATACCACATGGCGCTGATGGAGCCGTGGGACGGCCCGGCGGCGGTGGCCTTCACCGATGGCCGCCAGATCGGCGCCACGCTCGACCGCAACGGCCTGCGCCCGGCGCGCTACCTGATCACCGACGACGACCTCGTCGTGATGGCGTCCGAGATCGGCGTGCTGCCGATCGCGCAGGAGCGCATCGTCAAGAAGTGGCGCCTGCAGCCGGGCAAGATGTTCCTCATCGATCTCGAGCAGGGCCGCATCATCGACGACGCCGAACTCAAGCGCACCATGTCCACCGCCAAGCCCTATCGGCAGTGGATCGAGCGCTCGCGCTATTTCGTCGATGACCTGCCTGCGGTCAAGGCGCAGCAGAACCCCAAGGGCCCGTTGCTGAAAGTGCAGCAGGCTTTCGGCTATACCCAGGAAGACTTCAAGTTCATCCTCGAACCCATGGCAACGCTGGGCGAGGAAGCCACCGGCGCGATGGGCAACGACAGCCCGCTGCCGGTGCTGTCCGACCGACCGAAGCCGCTGTTCAACTACTTCAAGCAGCTGTTCGCCCAGGTGACCAATCCGCCGATCGACCCGATCCGCGAAGAAATCGTCATGTCGCTGATTTCGCTGGTCAGCCCCAACCCCAACCTGCTGGGCATAGACGAGACGGAGCCGACCCCGCGCCTGGAAGTCCATCAGCCGGTGCTGTCGCCGGCCGACATGGCCAAGCTGAAGCAGATCGACACGCTGACCAAGGGCATCTTCCGTTCCATCACGGTCGACATCACGACGCCCGCGGCGCAAGGCTCGGCCGGCCTCGGCCGCTCGTTGTACCAGGTCTGCATGCGCGTCGAGCAGGCGGTCAGCGCCGGCTACAACGTGATCATTCTTTCCGATCGCGGTGTCGATCATGAGCATGCGCCGATTCCCTCGCTGCTGGCCTGTTCCGCCGTGCATCAGCATCTGGTCAAGATCGGCCTGCGCACATCCTGCGGCCTGGTGGTCGAGACCGGAGCCGTGCGCGAGGTGCATCACTTCGCCCTGCTTGCCGGCTACGGCGCGCAGGCCATCCACCCCTGGCTCGCCTTCGACAGCATCGCCGCGATCGCCGACCAACTGCCAAACAAGGCCACCGCCTACGATGCGCAGAAAAACTACGTCAAGGCCATCAACAAGGGCCTGATGAAAGTGATGTCGAAGATGGGCATCTCGACCTACCAGTCTTACTGCGGGGCGCAGATTTTCGAGGCAGTCGGCCTGTCGTCCGACCTCGTCAACCGCTATTTTGCCGGCACGCCGACCAAGGTCGAAGGCATCGGCTTGAAGGAAGTTGCCGAGGAAGCTTTGCGCACCCATGCCGACGCCTGGAGCGCCAACCCGGTGCTCGCCAGCATGCTCGACTGCGGCGGCGAATATGCATTCAGGGTTCGCGGCGAAGAACACATGTGGACGCCGGACGTGATTGCCAAGCTGCAGCATGCGACGCGCTCGGGCAAGACCGAGACTTACAAGGAATATGCCAAGCTGATCAACGACCAGACCAGGCGCCACATGACCCTGCGCGGCCTGTTCGAGATCCGGCCGGCCGCGGCGGCGATCGCCCTCGACGAAGTCGAACCGGCCAGGGAAATCGTCAAGCGTTTCGCCACCGGCGCCATGTCGCTGGGCAGCATCTCGACCGAAGCCCACACGACGCTGGCGATCGCCATGAACCGCATCGGCGGCAAGTCGAATACCGGCGAGGGCGGCGAAGACCGCATGCGCTACAAGCCGGTGACCGCAGCCACCACCTTGGCCGCCGTGATCGGCAAGAGCCGCATTGCGCGCGACATCCCGCTCAAGGACGGCGACAGCCTGCGCTCGGCGATCAAGCAGGTGGCCTCCGGGCGCTTCGGCGTCACGGCAGAGTACCTCGCCAACGCCGATCAGCTGCAGATCAAGATGGCGCAGGGCGCCAAGCCCGGTGAGGGCGGCCAGTTGCCAGGCCACAAGGTGTCCGAGTACATCGGCTTCCTGCGCCACTCGGTGCCCGGCGTGCAACTGATTTCGCCGCCGCCGCATCACGACATCTACTCGATCGAGGATCTGGCGCAGCTGATCCACGACCTGAAGAACTCCAATCCGCAGGCCAGCGTATCGGTCAAGCTGGTCTCGGAAATCGGCGTCGGCACGGTGGCCGCCGGCGTGGTCAAGGCCAAGGCCGATCATGTGGTCATCGCCGGGCATGACGGCGGCACCGGCGCTTCGCCCATATCCTCGATCAAGCATGCCGGCACGCCCTGGGAGCTTGGCCTCGCCGAAACGCAGCAGACCCTGGTGCTGAACCGCCTGCGCGGCCGCGTCAGGGTCCAGGCCGACGGCCAGATGAAGACCGGCCGCGACGTGGTGATCGGCGCCCTGCTCGGTGCCGACGAGTTCGGCTTCGCCACGGCGCCGCTGGTGGTCGAGGGCTGCGTCATGATGCGCAAGTGCCATCTCAACACCTGTCCGGTCGGTGTCGCGACGCAGGATCCGGTGCTGCGTGCGCGCTTCTCCGGCCAACCCGAGCATGTCGTCAATTATTTCTTCTTCGTCGCCGAGGAAGTGCGGGA
>CAZYTN010000155.1:0-5596 GCA_964650115.1 uncultured Sulfuritalea sp. | reverse complement strand
GACGCCACGCACTGGCCGCTCGAGCAGCAGTTGAAGGAAGCGCAGAACAAGCGCCGCATCGGCCTCGGTTTCACCGGCCTCGGCGATGCGCTGATCATGCTCAAGCTGCGCTACGACACCAATGCCGCGCGCGCCATGGCGACCAAAATCTCCGAGTACATGCGCGACCGTTCCTACCTGTACTCGGTCGAACTGGCGAAAGAGCGGGGCGCCTTCCCGCTGTTCAATGCCGACATGTACCTGTCCGGCGGCAATTTCGCTTCGCGCCTGCCGCAGGACATCAAGGACAGCATCCGCAAGCACGGCCTGCGCAACTCGCACCTGCTGTCGATCGCGCCCACCGGCACCATCAGCCTGGCCTTCGCCGACAACGCCAGCAACGGCATCGAGCCGCCCTTCTCCTGGACCTACACGCGCAAGAAGCGCATGGCCGACGGCACCTTCAAGGAGTACGCCGTCGAGGACTACGCCTGGCGCCTCTACAAGCATCAGGGCGGCGACGTTTCCAGGCTGCCCGACTACTTCGTCACCGCGCTGGAGATCTCGGCGCAGGCCCACGAGCAGATGGTCGCCGCCGTCGCGCCTTACGTCGACACCTCGATCTCGAAGACGGTGAATGTCCCCGCCGACTATCCCTATTCCGAGTTCGAGGACCTCTACATGGTGGCCTGGAAATCAGGCCTCAAGGGGCTGGCCACCTACCGGCCCAACTCGGTACTGGGCAGCGTGCTCTCCGTCACCCAGACCCCCGCGGAAAGCGCCCAGAAGCAGCCACAGGACGTCACCATCGACCACGCCAACCGGCGCCTGTCAATCGGCGCCCTGCCCGCCCCGGTGCTGGCCTCCCTGCGCTGGCCCGGCCGCCCGCGCATGACCGACGGCAACGCGGCATGGACTTATATGATCGAAGCGCCCCACGGCGAGTTCGCCCTCTTCGTCGGCCAGATCGAAAACGACATGGGCCGCGATGTGCCCTTCGAAGTCTGGGTCAATGGCGCCGAGCAACCGCGCGGCATCGGCGCCGTGGCCAAGACCCTGTCGATGGACATGCGCGCCAACGACAAGGCCTGGCTCAAGCTCAAGCTCGACGCCCTGGCGAGGACGCCCGACGACGACGCCTTCGAACTGCCGCTGCCGCCCAACGGCGAGCGCAAGCTGGTGCCCGGCGTAGTCTCCGCCCTGGCCCAGGTGGTGCGCTACCGCTGCGAAAAGCTCGGCGCGCTGGAAGGCACCGAGGCCACCCCGGTGATCGACTGCATGTTCAGCCGCGACGAGCCCAAGACCGGCACCGACGGCACGCTGTCGTGGACCGTCGATGTGGTCAATCCGGCCTCCGGCGAAGAGTTCGTGCTGGGCTTGAAGGAAATCACCCTGCCCGACGGCGTCACGCGGCCCTACTCGGTCTGGCTCTCCGGCCACTACCCGCGCGCGCTGGACGGCCTGACGCGCCTGCTCTCGCTCGACATGCGCGTGCTCGACCCGGCCTGGATCGGCATGAAGCTGAGGAAGCTGCTGAACTACGCCGAACCGCTGGGCGATTTCATGGCGCGCGTTCCCGGCTCCAGCAAGCAGCAAAACTGGCCCTCGACGGTGGCCTACATCGCGCGCCTGATCATGCACCGCTACGCCATGCTCGGCATCCTCGACGAGAACGGCTACCCGACGCGTGAGATGGGCATCCTCGAAGTTCCCGAGCAGAAGAGCGGCGGCGTCAAGGTGATGCAGGGCTCGCTGTGCGCCGAATGCGGCAATTACACGGTCATCCGCAAGGACGGCTGCGATTTCTGTAGCGCCTGCGGCGCGGTGGGGAGCTGCGGCTGATTCATTCTGCTCATAACGAAAATCGGGGAAAAGCGATCATGGTGCCGTTGCGGATCAGGAGGGTGAGGCCAGCGGGTCGGCCGTCATTTTCGCCGCATAGGCGCGCTTTTCAGCGGCCGTCAGCCGCTTGATGCGGTACTCGGCCTTCGAGGCCGCCGAGCGGTCGGGATGCGCTTCTGCCGCCAGCATGCGGACGGGGGCATGCAAGCGCATGGAGCGCGCGCCGCGGCCCTCGCCGTGAGCCGCGAAGCGCGCCGCCAGATCGACGGTGATCCCCGTGTACAGGCTGCCGTCGCTGCACTCGATCAGGTAGACGTACCAGGTTTTTGACGCTGACATTGGTTCAGGTCAATAGCGGATGCATCCAGACGAACATCACCTGCCCCTGCGCTTCGGCCAGCCGCGCCAGATCGGCGAGTTCGAACACCATCGCCTGCACGTCCGCCATTTCCCACTGCTCCATTTCGAATTCTTCGGTGGCGGCCAGTTCTTCGCCGACCAGTTCCAGCGCATCCTCGTCGAGTTCGGCCAGGCGTTCCATGACTTCGTCGGCAATGCGCAGCACCACGGCGCCCTCGTCGGCGACATACACCGGCTCGTAGTTGCCGACGGCCTCCTCGAACTCGTCGCCGGTGAGCAGGCAGTGCAGCGTGGCAATCTTGGCCGTATCGATGCCCCTGCGCTCGATGCCGCTCCACGCGCCTACCGGCCGCAGGGATTCGCCGATGGCGGCATATTCATCTTCCTCGGCGGCGACGATATTGGTCAGTATTCCCAAGCAATTTCTCCTTTATGTCCCCGGCTATGCCGGGGACGGTATCCCCTGGCGGGATGTGCAATGCCCGCCGATCATAGCGGAATCCGGCGGGAAACCCGCTCAGCGGCCCCGCCGCCGGCGCGGGACCGACGTGGGATCTGGCGGCAAACCCAGCGCCTGGCGCGCCAGGCGATCCGCCCCGCAATTGCGATGGCGCGGAATCCAGACCAGCTGCACCTCGTCGAAGCGCCGCAGCCAGTCGCGCGCTTCGGCAACCAGAAGGCACAGGCGGACAATCTGCGTAGTGTCAGGCCCGCGTACATAGCGCAGGGCGACATCGCTGTCGCCGCGTAGCAGCAGCCTGCGCGCGCCTGCGGCAGCGGCCATTTCGAGCGCCGCACGCAGGGCGTGCAGTTCGGCCTCGTTGTTGCAGCCTGAACAATTCAGCAGAATGGAGTTTTCTTCACGCCGGCCGTCGGGCGCCAAAAGGGCCACGCCGACACCGATCTTGCCAGGATTGGGCAAGGCGGCACCATCGAACCATGCCTGCCAGAAATCGTCGGTGTTTATGGCCGGCCTAAAAGAGGCTGGCGACAACGAAGCGATCCCGCGCCGCGAGTTTTTCCAGTCCCTTGACGACTTCCAGCGTGGCGCCCCATTTCATGGTGTGCGTCAGGAAGGTGGTCAGCGCCTGCGACAGGGCATAGCCGGTTTCCTGCCACTCCTGGCGGAATTCGTCGAAGCCGACCGTCCTGGCCGAAAGCTTGCCGCTCTTCATGGGCACCAGCGTGACGCTGTCGCCGCGATGGCGGATCACGATGGCGGTAGTACGCTTGCCGTTGATGACGACCACATGAGTCTCCCGGTCCGGCTGACAGAGTCGAGACTAAGCGCAATGAAAACCGGATGAGCCTTGGAAAAAAAGTCCTTTTTGGCGCCAGCTTTCAGCCCTTGGCCTCCAGCGCCTCCCAGCGCAGCAGCGCCGCATCGATCTCGGCATCGACCTTGGCCAGTCTCGCCTGCACTTCGCGCTGGGCCTCCGCCGGGCCCTGGTAGAAGGCCGGATCGCCCATCCGGCCTTGCAGCGCAGCCTGTTCGACTTCCAGCGCGGCGATGCTTGCGGGCAGTTGTTCCAGTTCGCGCTGTTCCTTGAAACTCAGCTTCTTGCGCGGAACGGGGGTTGCCTTCGCCGTGTCGCCAGCACCGACTTTCTGCACCGGCGCGGACACCACGCCGCCCGTGGCATCAAAGCGCGCCGTCCCCCCCGCCGGGCGCTGGCGCAGCCAGTCGCTGTAGCCGCCGACGTATTCCTTCCACTGCCCGCCGCCTTCGCTGGCGATGGTCTGCGTCACCACGTTGTCGAGAAAGGCCCGGTCGTGGCTGACCAGGAATACCGTACCGCTGTAGTCCTGCAGCAGGGCTTCGAGCAGTTCCAGGGTTTCGATGTCGAGGTCGTTGGTCGGCTCGTCCAGCACCAGCACATTGGCCGGCCGCGCGAAGAGGCGCGCCAGCAGCAGCCGGTTGCGCTCGCCGCCGGAGAGCGACTGCACCGGCGATCGCGCACGCTGCGGAGCGAACAGGAAGTCCTCCAGGTAGCCGATGACATGCTTCTTCGAACCGCCGATCTCGACATAGTCCGAGCCGGGGCTGATGACTTCACACAGCGGCGCCTCAGGGTCGAGCTGGGCGCGGAACTGGTCGAAATAGGCGACCTCGATCCTGCTACCCAACTGCACCTTGCCGGCGTCGGCGGCAAGCTCGCCGAGGATCAGGCGCAGCAGCGTGGTCTTGCCGGTGCCGTTGGCGCCGATCAGGCCCACCTTGTCGCCGCGCTGGATGCGGCAGGAGAAATTCTTCACCACGGTCTTGTTTCCGAAACACTTGCTGACGTCTTCGAGCTCGGCCACCAGCTTGCCCGAGGCATCGCCGCGCACCACGCGGAAATCCACTTTGCCCAGCTGCTCGCGCCGCGCCGCACGCGCCGCACGCAAGTGTTCGAGGCGCTGCACGCGACCGACGCTGCGCGTGCGCCGCGCCTCGACGCCCTTCCTGATCCAGATCTCTTCCTGCGCCAGCATCTTGTCGGCGCGGGCATTGGCCAGCGCCTCTTCGTTGAGCATGAATTCCTTGCGCTGCTGGTACTCGGCGAAGCGTCCGGGGAATGACACCAGCTTGCCGCGATCGAGCTCGACGATGCGCGTCGCCACGCCATCGAGGAAAACCCGGTCGTGGGTGATGACCATGATCGCACCGGCATAATCGCGCAGCAGATCCTCCAGCCAGAGAATGCCGTCGACATCGAGATGATTGGTCGGCTCGTCGAGCAGCAGCAGTTCCGGCTCGGCCACCAGTGCCCGGGCCAGGGCGACGCGCTTCTTGCCGCCGCCGGAGAGCGCATCGACGCGGGCATCGCCGTCCAGCGCCAGGCGCGAAATGGCCTGCTCGACGCGCGAATTGAGCCGCCAGCCGTCGTTGGCCTCGAGTTGCGTCTGCAGTTCGTGCATGCGGTCCATGGTCGCCGTGTCGCCGGCGCCGACTTTATGGGTGACCTCGTGATATTCGGCCAGCACCCGCGCCACCTCGCCCAGTCCCGCCGCGACGGCTTCGAACACCGTGTCATGAGTGGCGAATTCGGGCTCCTGCGACACATAGGCGATGCTCAGGCCGGGTTCGCGCCAGACCTCCCCGTCATCGAGCGAGCCGAGGCCCGCGAGCGCCTTCAGCAGGCTGGATTTTCCGCTGCCATTGCGGCCGATGAGGCCGATGCGCTCGCCGGCATCGATCTGCATGGCGGCATGATCCAGCAGGGCGACATGGCCATAGGCGAGACAGGCGCGATCGAGGGAAATAACGGGCATGGAGACGAGGCCGGGAAAGGCCGCTGAGGGGGTGCGCGATTATAGGCGAGCTTATGCCTGCGGCCGGCCGCAGACGGTGTCCCGTGGGATAGAATTCCCGCCTTACGCCCTTGTAGCTCAGTGGATAGAGCGACCGCCTCCTAAGCGGTAGGTCTCAGGT
>CAZYTN010000154.1:0-5621 GCA_964650115.1 uncultured Sulfuritalea sp. | reverse complement strand
AATACCGCCGAGCGCCTCGATGCGTTCGCGCATTCCGAGCAGGCCGAGGCCGTGCTGGATTGCCTTGAGCTCCACGCCGCGACCGTCGTCCTGAAGGGTGAGGTGCAGAACCGCGGATGCCGGAACGAAGTCCAGCTTCACCGTTACGTGACGAGCTTCGGCATGGCGCACGATATTGGTCAGCCCTTCCTGGGCCACGCGATATAGAGCGATGGCAACCGATTCGTCGATATCTTGCGGAAGCTCGCCGATACCCAGTGTGAAGCGCGTCGTTGGCAGTCGCTGGCGCCAGCCCATCAAGTCGTGTTGGAGCGCTCCGACGAGGCCAAGTTCGTCGAGGGCAACGGGACGCAAGCGACTCGTCATGGCCTGCACCACACCGTAGACGTGATCCGTCAGCTCGATCACGTTCAGCGCTGCACGATGAATCGCCGGCTGGGCGCAGGCGCTGGCATTGCGGATTCCCACGGCCTCGATCTTGATCGCATTCAGGGTTTGCCCAAGTTCGTCGTGAAGTTCATGTGCCAGCAGGCGTCGTTCGGCCTCTTGGGCTTCAGTCACACGGCGCGAAAGATCGCGCAGTTCAAGCTGCTTGAGCTCCAGCGCAGATTCGAAATTCAGCCGCTGTTCGAATTCGCTCAGCATCTCCCGCCAGCGGCGCCAGGCGTACCAGGCCAGGCCGGAACTGAGGACCAGCATAGCCAGCGGCAATTCGTCCAGCTGAAGGCGCTCGAATTGTTGCGCGGTAGCCACCAGGCTCTCGCTGAACTCTGCATAGACGCCGATCAGGAATGTCGCAATCGACAGCAGGACAATCAGGACCAGGTCGGAAGCAGGTTTTGAGGTCGCAGTAAGGGCAAACAATTTCGGCAAGTTCCGCGCGTGGCGTGCGCTAAGCATGATCCTGACTTGCTCCGAGCAAATCGTAAGCCCAGAGCCCGGCCACGAGGCATAGGCAAAGCCAAATCATTAAAATCACGAATGCCGCGATTCTACTGGAGGGGCGCGGCCGCTCGACCCATTCATTGGCACGCTGACGGCATTCGGCGAGTACCGGCGGCGGGATCAGGTGCAGGGCGAGACCGAGCAGCAAGGGCAGCAGAATCAGCTCATCAAGATAGCCCAGCACCGGGATGAAGTCCGGAATCAGATCGATCGGACTCAGGGCGTAACCGACAATGAAGGCGACCAGCAGTCGCGCTGTCCACGGAGTCCCGGGGTGCCGTGCGGCGAAGTAGAGGGCCAGAGTTTCGGTCCTGAGCCGCCTGGCTTCCAGCGCCAGCCGTGCCAACATGCCGCGCATCTGTTGTTCTGGCAGTGCGCTCAGTCTTGCAGCTTGCGGTAGAGCGTGCTTCGACTGACACCGAGTTCGCGGGCGGCGCCGGAAATGTTGCCGCCATTGCGCGCGAGTGCATCGCGGATCGCCTGCAGGGCGAGATCCTGCAGGCGGCCTGCCGATGCTTCGGCTGCTTCGGCGGGCGGCAAAGAAGTCGGCGCCGGCGAGACGGCGGCCGGGACTGTTTGCGGGGCAGGATCGGGTTCCGGCGGTGCCATTGAGACCAACTTCGGCCCCACATCTTCTATGAAGTCGTCGGGCAGGTGATCGCGGCGGATGGTGGGTTCGCCTTCGGCCATGATCACTGCGGTGCGCAACAGATTCGACAACTGGCGCACGTTGCCCGGCCAGGGATGGCGAAGGAACAACTCGAGTACCTCGGGGTCCAGGGATGGAGGATGCGTACCCCCGAGTTCCCTGAGCAGCGAACCGACCAAGGCGTCGATGTCGGTGCGCGCACGTAGCGGTGGCAACATCACCGTCAGCCCGTTGAGCCGGAAATAGAGGTCCTCGCGGAACTGGCCGCTGCTGACGCTCTCGCGGATGCGGCGGTGGGTGGCGCAGATTACGGCGATGTTCACCGGGTAGGACTTGGCGCCACCCAGCGGCACGACCACGCGTTCTTGGAGCACACGCAGCAAGCGGGCCTGCAGGGACAGAGGCATGTCGCCGATCTCATCGAGAAAGAGTGTGCCGCCATCGGCCTGGAGAATGCGGCCGAGGCTTCCCTTGCGCCGGGCGCCGGTAAATGCACCGTCCTCGTAGCCGAACAGTTCCGATTCGATCAGCCCTTCTGGGATGGCGGCGCAATTGACCGCGACGAAGGGCTTTGCCGCCCGCGGACTGGCACAGTGGATCGCGTTCGCCAGCAACTCCTTGCCAGTACCGGTTTCGCCCTGGATCAAGATGGGAATGTCGCGGCCGATGACCTTTTTGACCTTGCCGATCACGGCATCGATCTGTGGGTCGCCGGTCTGCAGCCATTCCATCGGGCAGCCCGGGCGGGCGGGAGCCGAAACCGATTGCCCGGAGATCTCGCTTGCGGCACTCGCCCGTGGCGTAGCGGACTCGCTCTGGATGGCGAGGCGCGAATGCCGGCGCAGGTGCACGGGGCGAAAATCGGCCCGCGCCTGCACTCTAACGCCGCTACTCAGCGTGAGGGCCATCGAATCCTGCGGGCGGACCAGCAGATGGTCGAGCAGGCGGCTGATCGGTTGCCCGAACAGAATGCTGAAGTTGGCGCCGCGCAACTGTTCCAGGTTCTGGCCGAACTGGAAGCAGGCATTGCGGTTCGCCGAGAGCAGCGTGCCGTCTTCGGCAAACGCGGCCATACCTTCGCAGAGTGTTCCGACGAATTCGGGGCGAGCATGGAAGCGCAGGGTCAGCATTTCGGTGAAGGTGGAAGCGAACATCCGGTTCTCGATCATCTGCACCGACATCCGCACCAGGGCCATGGTATGCCGGTTGGAACTTCGATGATCGCCGGAGACATCCAGGATGCCGGTCAGATGCCCGTAGGGATCGTAGATCGGCGAGGCGGAACAGGTCAGAAAGCGGTTCGCGGCGAGAAAGTGCTGGCTGCCATCGACGACGACCGGCGCCTCCATCGCGATTGCCGTGCCGATCGCATTGGTGCCTCGATTCGCTTCGGACCATTCGACGCCCGGCGCGAGGGCGACCTTTTCCGCTCGCGTCATAAACTCCGGATCGCCGCAGCTGTGGAGGATGTAACCGGCATTGTTGGCGAGCACGACCACGTTCTGGGTATCGACGATCTGCTCGAAGAGGACGTCCATCACCGGCTGGGCATGGGTCAGCAGATGGCGGCTCTTTTCCATCTCCTCGATCAGCGGCACCCGCCCCAATGGATCGAACTCGCTGCGCTGATCGTTGTCCAGGCCGTAGCCGAGGCAGCGTTCCCAAGACATTTCAATTGCCGACGGCAACAGTCCGTTCGGGACGGCCCCGGAGTTGTTCAACACATCATGAGCCTTGCCCGATGTGCCAAAGTCCAGTCCGCCATTATCCGTGGCCCGCTTCATTACCCGATCTCCTCGCCCCTGACTTGCTGCATTCCAGCCGCGTCCAAAGCCATTGGTATCGTTCTCCTGGAACGCACCATATGGCGTATTTGGTCGGTAATGATACATCCGATGTTTCAAGTTGGGACAGTTGATCTTGAGGATGAAATTAAATTGGTGCAGATTTCGTGCCTGCCGTCTGACACATGACCGAAACACGGCTATGCCCAGGCTGCCCCGGTTTTGGCACACAAAGTGCTATTCTTGACGATCCATCATCGTAGGCACTGTCCCTGCGCAAGCCATCTCATTACATTCTGGAGGAATTTTTTGATGCAAGCAGCGATTCGTTTCTTGAGCGCAGCCGCCCTGTTGGCTGTAGCAGTGGCGTCGCCGATTGTTCGTGCCCATGGCGACGTAACGCCGCAGGCCGTCGATATAAGTACCCTAAAGCCCCTGGGCGACCAAAGGCGCGACGAGAATCCCTACCGCGGCGACAAGGAAGCCATCCGCGTCGGTACCTCGGCCTACAACCAGAATTGTGCTCGTTGTCACGGCCTGGAGGTGATCAGTGGCGGCATCGCTCCGGATTTGCGCAAACTGGATATCGACAAGGAAACCGACAAGTACTTCATCGAGTCAGTGCTGCGCGGCAAGGTTCGCAACGGCGCGGTCTATATGCCTCCCTTTGAAGGCATCATGTCGCAGGAGGCGATTTGGGCGATCCGCGCCTATATCGACACGCGACATGAAGTTGAATCGGGGCCACCACTGAGTGCGATGGCGACGCTGGCAAAAAAGTCCAACTGCCTGTCATGTCACGCGGTTGACGCCCGCGGCGTCGGCCCGTCCTACCGCGAGGTTGCCAAGAAATACGCCAAGGACAAAAAAGCCGAGGCCAAATTGCTGACGAAGGTGAAGAAGGGCGGTTCGGGGACTTGGGGCAAGGTGCCGATGCCGCCGATGGATGCCGTGCCCGAGGAAGACCTCAAGGCCCTGATCAAGTGGATCCTGGCCGGCGCTAATTGACGCCGTACTGCCTGCGCGGGTCCTGCGGCTTGGGATCATCCCAAGTCGCAAAATAATAATTTTAGGAGAGTGTCGCCATGACGCGATGGGCTGTTTGCGTTTCCGCTTTGCGCAGTTTCCGGACTGGCGTCCGTGCTGTTGCAGTTCTCGGTGTTTTGTCCCTTGCCTTTCTGGTCGCGCCGTTTGCCGCTGCTGAGGACCCCTCTGCCTTGGCAAAGATTCGTCAAAGTGGTGTGCTCAAGGTCGCGTTGTACAGGAACTTTGCCCCGTTTTCGAACGATGGCAAGGGAATTGACGTCGATCTCGCCGCGGCGTTGGCCGCAAAACTGGGCGTCAAGATGTCGCCCTTGTGGTTCGAGGCGGACGAAAACATGGAGGACGACCTGCGCAACATGGTCTGGAAAGGCCACTACATGGGCTATGGGCCGGCCGATGTGATGATGCATGTTCCGGTCGATCGTGAGTACATGAGCAAGGTGGATCAGGTCAAGTTTTTTGCCCCGTATCACAGGGAACGCTATGCCGTCGCGCGGCAACTCGACAAGCTGCCGACGTTGGACAATTTCGATGCCTTCGAAAAGCTCAATTTTGGTGTCGAGGGCGATACCCTGGCGGCAACCGTGATGCTTTCCGTCGATAGCGGGCGCTATCGCAATACCATGAAGACATTCAGAACGACCACCGAGGCAGTTGCCGCCTTGAAGGCAGGTGAGCTTGCGGCGGTGATGGCGCAGCAGGGCGAGCTGGAAGGCGGCCTCAAGGCGGATGCGCGCTTTGCCGTCGATTTGCCACCGCACCCGATCCTGCAGAAGCGCCAATGGGCGCTTGGTCTGGCGGTCAAGGCGAAGAGCGAAGATCTGGCGCAGGCACTACAGACAGCGATCAATGAACTGATGGCAGACGGCACCGTGAAGAAAATCATGCTGCGTCATGGTGTCCAGCATCGCCAGCCATGACACTTTGAATTATTGGCTGCCCGGGCAAGATAATTTGTCGAGCTGTCGCGCTTTGGAACACCTGTTCCGTTTTGTTGCGGTAACCATGAAACCGGTTGCCAAAATGCAAAATCGCTTCCCATAAATGTATGGCATGCGAATTGCGATTGGCAACTGCCTTGTCGCAAGCGTGAACAGGGTGCGATTTAATCGAAGAAATTTTTCAGTGATAGAGGAGCTTGGAAATGCAGAAATCGTTGCACATCGACCCGAACAAATGCACGGGGTGTTTGCAGTGCG
>CAZYTN010000153.1:0-5649 GCA_964650115.1 uncultured Sulfuritalea sp. | reverse complement strand
CGGCAGTTCGCCAAACGGCAGGTTCAGCGCGCCGGGCACATGGCCGGTCTCGCCGTCGAAATCCCTGGCGTCGCGTACGTCGACCACGGCGACGCTGCCCTCGGCCTGCAATGCGCGCAGCATTTCCGGCGTGATCATCAGGCCGGCCTTGAGCTGGCGCACCAGGCGCGGCAGGAACATCAGCGCCGCGGCAACGGCCAGCGCCAGCAGGCCGTTGCGGATCGCGTTGGCATCGCCGGCCAGCGCCGCGCGCCCGGCTTGGCCCAGCCAGGCATAGGCCAGCGCGCCGGGCAGCATGCACACGGCGGAGGCCAGCGCGTAGGCGCCGAGCGGAATGCGCGTCAGGCCCAGCGCGTAATTCACCACGTTGAAGGGGAACAGCGGCACCAGGCGGACGAAGGCGACGAAACGCCAGCCCTCGGCCTCGACGCCCTCGATCAGTTGCTTGAGGCGGCCGCCGGTCTTCTGCGCCACCCAGTTGCCTGCCAGATGGCGCGCGACGAGGAAGGCCAGCACCGCGCCCAGCGTCGCGCCGGCCAGGCTGTAGAGCGCGCCGGGCAGAATGCCGAACAGCGCGCCGGCGGCCAGGGTCAGCACCGAGCCGGGCAGAAACAGCACGGTGCCGGCGGCATAGACGGCGATGAACAGGAGCGGGGCCCACCAGCCGGCGGCTGCCAGCCAGGCTTGCAGGGCCTCTTGGGAAAACTGTTCGCGATTGGCGAAGGCCAGCGCCAGGCCCGCGACTAGGGCGAGGATCAGCGTGGCGCGTGTCAGCTTAGCGTGAATGGTACCCATTGGGCATCCTGTCGGATATCGAGCGTAGCGAGCAAATCAGGAACCCCCCGCGAGGGGGGCGAAGGGGGGCGGGTGTTTGAAAGAGCTGACTTTCATGATGCGGGGTGATGTTTCCCGCATCATGAAAGTCAGCGGGCTTCATGCCGGGCCTCCACCGCATGGCCGATCGCGTAGTCGCGGCCGGCGTCGAGGAAGGGAAGCACCAGCAGGCCGGGGAGGCTGACGCAGCGCGGATCGCCGCTCAGCCCCTGGACGCCGATGGCCATGGATTCCTGCGGCAGGCGAGCGGCGGCGCGATAGGTGCCGAACAGGCGGTCCCACCAGGGCAGGTTGAAGCCGAAGTTGCTGTTGGCTTCGGCGATGTCGGTCGAGTGATGCACCCGGTGCATGTCGGGCGTCACCAGCAGCCGGCGCAGCATGGCATCGACCTCGGCAGGCAGCTTGAGGTTGGCATGGTTGAACATCGCCGTGGCATTGAGCAGCACCTCGAACACCAGCACGGCGGCAGCCGGCGCGCCGAGCACGGCGATCACGGCAAACTTGATCAGCATGGAAAGGATGATCTCGATCGGATGGAAGCGCGCGCCGGTCGTGACATCGAAATCCGGGTCGGCGTGGTGCACCCGGTGCAGGCGCCACAGCGCGGGCACGGCGTGGAACATCACGTGTTGCAGGTAGATGGCGAAATCCAGCGCGACGACGGCGAGGAGAAGCGCCACCCACTCCGGCAACGCGAGGTTGTTGAGCAGGCCCCAGCCGCGTTCGGCGGCGAGGCTGGCGAAGGCCACGGCGGCCAGCGGAAAGACCAGACGCAGCAGGACGCTGTTGAACACCACCAGTCCGAGGTTGGCGCTCCAGCGCCGCAGGCGCGAATGGAGGCGGGCACGGCGCGGCGCGGCCGCCTCCCAAGTGGCCATGAGGCCAAAGATGCCGACGAAGAATGCAATCCGGATCGCCGGTTCGTTGGCCAGCGCAAATTCGTTGAATGTCATCGCTCCTCCTCCTACACTGGCGCTTGTGCCCGCGAGGGCCAATGCTTACAATGGCCTATAATTCAATTATTCAACTGAGTAGTTGAATAATAAGGAGCGGCTCGGACGATGTCAACCGGAAACTTCAAGCAGGACATATATGCGCAACTGGCGCGCGTCGCCAGGGCCCTTGGCCACGCCAACCGGCTGGAACTGCTGGAATTCGTCGCACAGGGGCCGCGCAGTGTCGACGAGCTGGCGAACATGACCAAGCTGTCGGTGGCCAACGCCTCCAAGCATTTGCAGGAACTGCGTTATGCCGGTCTGGTGCGGGCGCGCAAGGAGGGCGTGCGGGTGTTCTACGAGGTCGCCGGGCCGGACGTGGTTGACCTGCTCGGTGCGCTGTCTACCGTCGCCGAAGCGCGTCTGGCCGAAGTCTCGCAACTGCTGCGCACCTATATCACGGCGCGCGACGACCTGGAACCGGTGCCGGCCGGGGAACTGCTGGAACGCGTGCGCCAGGGTCTGGTCACCGTGCTCGACGTGCGTCCGCCCGAGGAATACGCCGCCGGCCACGTGCCCGGCGCGATCAACATCGCTTCCGATGCCCTCAGCAGCCACCTGCGCCGCCTGCCCAAGGGGCGCGAGGTCATCGCCTATTGCCGCGGCCCCTACTGCCTGCTTTCGGTCGATGCCGTGGCGTTGCTGCGCGAGAAGGGATACAAGGCGCGGCGCCTGGTCGATGGCTTTCCCGAATGGAAGGCCTCGGGCCTGCCGGTGGAGGCATGAATCGTTGACGGTTTTGCTGGATCGATCGGTCGCCATGGTCGTTCGGGCTTGCGCGCGATGATCGTGACGAAGGATTTGATCGTCTGCCCCGGCGCCGCGAAATCGCGGAACTCCGCATGCAGGATGTTCCAGTCGGCGAAACGCTGGCGCAGCTCGTCGCGTGGCAACAGGCAGTTGCTGCCGGGCTGGAAGATGTCGAAATAGCTCGTGCCTTCGATCAGCGTGTTGATCACCGCGATGCCGCCCGGACGCAGCCGAAATCGAGCACGCGTCCGCTCAGACAGGGCAGAACGTCGACTTCGAATGGGTTGAGCCTGAAGTCGAGGTCGGCAATCTGCTGGCGGAATTGCCGCTCGAAGAAAGCGACGCTGCGATTCGTCGCGGTGGCGGGCGATGAATCCTCCGCTGCCACGGGAATTGCGCTGGCGGGATGAAACGGACGGTTCATTGCGGCGCTGGTTCCGGGCCAGCCATCGCTGCGCCGGCATCGACGCCACCGGTGGACGGATTCTCGCTCATCATGCGCTCCTTGGTCCGAGCAGTTCCCTGAGTTGGGCGACGATGGCAGGGTCGTCGAATTCGCGACCGCCCACGGCGCGCAGCGCCAGTCGTCCCTGACGGTCGACCACGAATGTGCTGGGCAGCCCCTTTACCTGCCAGCGCGCCATCGCCTTCGAGTCGCGGTCGAAGAGCAGCGGGAAATCGACCGCGCCGGCAAAGGAAAAGGCAGTCTCCGGATCTTCGCCGACATTCACCGCCAGCACCTCGAAATCCGCAGGCTTGAAGAGTTTGCGCACCCGGCTGAGCGAGGGAAACTCCTTGCGGCAGGGCGGGCACCAGGTCGCCCAGAAGTTCACCAGTACCACCTTGCCCCGATAACGGGCGAGGTCGACCGGTTTGTCATCCAGGTCCGGCAAGACAAGAGTCGGCGCCGGCGGCACGCCGGCAACTGGCGACAAAGCGGCGCGCTGCTGGGCGCGGACCGAAAGCGGAAGAGCCAGCAGCGCCAGCGCCGCCAGAAAGCGGCGGCGCTCGGTTGCCAACTCAGTTGCCAACTGAGTCACAACAGGAAAGTTGGTCGATGAGGATTTAGCTACGGCCGCTGCGCTTAACGCCGATAGACCCGGCGTTAGCCTCCACAGAAACTTCGTTTTCATGCTGTCCCTTGTCGTCATGGTAGCGGGCAATCAGGCTGAACTGGCCGGGTGGGCGCCGGGCCAGCGCGGGCATGCCCATGATCCAGTCGCCCGCCTCGCATTCCTGCTCGGGCGGAAACTGCGACCAGCGGAATGCCGTGCGCGCGGCGGCGGATACACCGTGCTTTTCCCATGTCGCGTCCCACTCGACCAGCGGTTGGAACCCGGTGCCATCCCCGGTTTGCCAATCGGCGATACGGAAGCGCAGAGCCGTGCGTCCGCCGTTGCGAAACTCGAACGACAGGACACAGGCCTGCGCATAGGGCGCAATCGCCGGCGCGGGAAAGCCGCGCGCGGCGTAGAAGGCGCTGACCTGTTCCGGCGTCAGGGGCGTTGCACTCAGTGTGACCTGCGCCTGGGCGGCGGCGGTCGCAAGAGCCGGCAGCGACATGGCAAATCGAAGCATGGTTGGCGAGCGAGGAAAGATGCGGGGCGGGCCGTAGCATAGCCCTTGGGCGGCAAGGCGTCGATCACGGCAATTCAGAACCGCGAATACAACCAATACTTCTCGTAGAGAATCTTGCCCATATGCCACAAGGGATTCGGACCGCGCATGCGCACGGCAGGCAGAGGTTCTGCATAGAAGTTACCGCTGCCAACCCCGGCCATGCCGCTGCCGGTTTCGAGAAAACACATGCCGTGGCCATCGAAGCGCGCCGTCTCGCCCTGTCCGGTCCAGATTCGAGCGATATTCCTTGCCACCACTTGCGCCTGGCCGTTGGCAAAGACACCGGCCTTGGGCAGGGGGCGGCCCATTTTCAGCGGAATCGAGGTGACGTCGCCAAGGGCAAAGACATTGGGAAATTGTGTTTCCATGGTTTCGCGGTCGACGCCGATCCAGCCCGACTCGGCGCAGAGTCCAGCCTGCTTGACCACGGCCGGGGCGCGGTGCGGCGGTACGTAGAGCAGCAGGTCGAAGGCCGTCGTGGCGCCATCGGCGAAAAACAGAGTGCCGGCCTCGACCCTGGTGACCTGCTGGCCGGGAGAGTAGGCGATGCCTTTTTGCTCCAGCATCATCTTTATCTGGCCGCCAACCACGGGACCGGTAACCGGCATCGGCATGGGTTCCGCGGCGAAGATGGCGACTTCCGTGTTCTTCCTCAATTTCCGCTTCTTGCAATAAGCGTCGACCAGCATCGCCGCCTCGTAAGGCGCGGCCGGGCATTTGTAGGCCGGGGCCGCCGTGAGCACCACGATGCGGCCGCCCTCGAAGCGATCCAGGGTCGCCCGGATTTCCTGCGCGCCGGCCAGCGTATAGAGATTGTGTCCGGACTCGGCAAGCCCTGGAATTGCGTCCGGTGCGTAGTCCGCACCGAGGGCCACGATCATCGCGTCGCCGGTCAGGGTCTTGCCGCCGACCTCGACCGACAGTGAGGCGGGGTCGATGCGGCTGATGTCGCCGGTGACCAGTTCGACGCCTTTCGATGTCAGCGCCGAAAGCGGGCGCGTGAATGCGGTGGCATCGTTGTCGCCGGTCATGTGCCACAGCAGCGCGGGGGCGAAGACATGACTGCGCTCGCGCTCGACGACGAGTACGCGGTCCCCAGGCGGCAGGAGTTTGCGCAGGGTTTCGGCGGCGACGATGCCGCCAATGCCGGCGCCGAGAATCAGCGCGGTCCTGGCCATCAGAACACCAGCACCTTGTCGGCCCACTGCGTCCATTGGGCCAGGATGTCCATGGTGCCGCGCCCGGCGCCTTCGATCAGGCGCTCGGCGCTCATGCCGCGCGCATCCATGCAGGTGCCGCACACGGAGATTTCTCCCTTGCGCCGAACTACGCCTCCCAGCATGTCGCCGAGGTTGTAGTAGCCCTGCGGCACTTTCTGGCCGGCAGCGGCGCAGGCGGCGGCGTCGCCCAGCAGGAAGACGCGTACTTCTTCCTGGGCGTTCAACAGCGC
>CAZYTN010000152.1:0-5719 GCA_964650115.1 uncultured Sulfuritalea sp. | reverse complement strand
AAAGTGTCGCTGTCCAGCACCATGGGCGCCGGCGTTCGCGTCGATCAGGCCAGCCTGTCGGCACAAGCATAGAACTTTGGGCTGTCGCGCTGTTCGCGCGTTTTGGCGAATGGCGCGGCAGGTTGTCAAAGACCGCAGGCGTCCGCGAGGACTTAATTGCGGCAACGGAACATCGTTGCAAAGCCGGCGTAGATGGCGTTACCCGATGACGGAACCCCGGTTCCTGAATGAAGGTCGCCGTATCGCCAGTGCCGACTTTTCGGCGCTGGGGTTTTTTAGGAGTTGACCGTGAGTCTCAATCTTGACGACAAGAAGACGGTAGTTGCCGAGGTGTCCGCAGAAGTCGCGGATGCCCAGTCGATCATCGTCGCAGAGTACCGTGGTCTCGGAGTGGTTGATCTCACCGTGCTGCGTGCCAACGCACGCAAGTCCGGTGTTTACCTGCGCGTGGTCAAAAACACCCTGGTTCGTCGTGCCATTGCCGGCACGCCGTTCGAAGGTCTGTCGGCAAAATTGGCCGGCCCCCTGATCTATGGAATTTCCAAGGATCCGGTGGCTGCCGCCAAGCTGCTCAACGACTTTGCCAAGGGGAACGACAAGCTCGCCATCAAAATCGGCGCAATGCCCAACTACGTCATGGACGCAGCTGGAGTCAAGGCGCTGGCGACGATGCCGAGCCGTGAGGAGTTGTTGGCCAAGCTCCTCGGCACCATGCAGGCACCGATCACCCAGTTCGTCCGCACCTTGAACGAAGTCCCGACGAAGTTCGTCCGGGGCCTCGCCGCCGTGCGCGACGCCAAAGAGGCTGCGTAATCGTTTTTTATTGAACCAAACATTCATTCAGGAGTTGTAATCATGGCTGTAAGCAAAGCTGAAATACTCGATGCCATCGCTGGCATGACCGTTCTCGATCTGTCCGAATTGATCAAGGAAATGGAAGTCAAGTTCGGCGTCTCCGCGGCTGCGGCTGCTGTTGCCGTTGCTGCTCCTGCTGCTGCCGCTGCTGCAGCGGAAGAGCAGACCGAATTCACCGTGATGCTGCTGGCCGCGGGCGAAAAGAAGGTCGAAGCCATCAAGGTCGTTCGTGCTGCCACGGGCCTCGGCCTCAAGGAAGCCAAGGATCTGGTGGATGGCGCACCGAAGGCAGTCAAGGAAGGCATCAACAAGGCTGACGCCGAGGCCCTCAAGAAGCAGCTCGAGGAAGCCGGCGCCAAGGTCGAAATCAAGTAATTGCGGTTCGATCGCGGGTTGGCGGCCTGGCCGCCAACCCGCGCTTGTGCTTGCAGAAACAGATGTGTGTTGCAGCAATTGAGTTTCACCCCATCGTATTTGATCCGGGGGTTACACGAGAGTGCTGAACTTATTGTGCCTCAGCCCTGTCTTTTGACCTTCGACGTCTGAATCCTGAACGGAGCCACCATGGCGTATTCCTACACCGAAAAAAAGCGCATTCGCAAGAGCTTTGCCAAGCGGGCGAACGTCCTCGACGTGCCTTTCCTGCTTGCGACTCAGATCGAGTCCTACACGCGCTTCCTGCAGGCCGACGTGCATCCCGCCCAGCGCCGCAATGAAGGCCTGCAAGCGGCGTTTACGTCGATTTTCCCGATTGTTGCGCATTCCGGGAATGCCCGCCTGCACTTCGTCGAGTTCATGCTTGGCGAGCCGACTTTCGATGTCAAGGAATGCCAGCAACGCGGCCTGACCTTTGCCAGCCCATTGCGCGCCAAGGTCCGCCTCGAGCTGCTGGACCGCGACACCAAGGCGGTCAAGGAAGTCAAGGAAGACCAACCGCTCTACATGGGCGAGATTCCCTTGATGACGACGACAGGATCGTTCGTCATCAACGGTACGGAACGCGTCATCGTCTCCCAGCTGCACCGCTCTCCTGGCGTGTTCTTCGAGCACGACAAGGGCAAGACCCACAGTTCCGGCAAGCTGCTGTTCTCGGCGCGCATCATTCCTTATCGCGGCTCATGGCTGGACTTTGAGTTCGATCCAAAGGACATCCTCTACTTCCGTATCGATCGCCGCCGCAAGATGCCCGTGACGATTCTGCTCAAGTCCATAGGAATGACGCACGAGCAGATTCTGGCGACCTTCTTTGAGTTCGATACCTTCCATTTTTCGAAGAAGGGCATCCTCTTCGAAGTGGTGCCGGAACGCCTTCGTGGCGAGGTGGCGAAGTTCGATATTCTCGACAAGGCAGGCAAGATCCTTGTTGCCAAGGACAAGCGCATCACCGTCAAGCACATCCGCGACATGGCCGAGGCCGGCATCAAGAAAATCATTGTTCCGGATGAGTTCATGATCGGCCGGATCATCGCCCGCAACATCGTTAATGCGGAAACCGGCGAAGTTCTCGCCAATGCCAACGATGAAATCACAGAGGACTTGCTGGCGAAACTGGCAGCAGGCGATATCGAACAGATCCAGACGCTTTACGTCAACGACCTCGATCGTGGCGCCTACATTTCCTCGACCCTGCGCATTGACGAGAGCGCCGACCAGTGGGCCTCGCGAGTTGCCATCTACCGGATGATGCGCCCCGGCGAGCCGCCCACGGAGGACGCCGTGGAGAATCTGTTCCACGCTCTGTTCTACTCGGATGAGCGCTATGACCTCTCGGCTGTTGGCCGCATGAAGTTCAATCGCCGCGTCGGTCGCGATGAAATTGAGGGCTCGGGTACGCTGTCGAACGAGGATATCGTCGATGTCGTCCGCATCCTTGTTGAACTGCGCAATGGCCGCGGCGAAGTGGATGACATCGATCACCTCGGCAATCGTCGCGTGCGCTCGGTCGGCGAACTCGCCGAAAACCAGTTCCGTGCCGGTCTGGTGCGTGTCGAACGCGCCGTCAAGGAGCGTTTGAATCAGGCTGAAAGCGACAACTTGATGCCTCACGACCTGATCAACGCCAAACCGATCTCGGCCGCGATCAAGGAGTTTTTCGGCTCCAGCCAGCTTTCGCAGTTCATGGACCAGACCAACCCGCTGTCGGAGATTACCCACAAGCGGCGCGTCTCGGCCCTCGGTCCGGGCGGGTTGACCCGCGAGCGCGCCGGCTTCGAAGTCCGCGACGTGCACCCGACGCACTACGGTCGCGTCTGCCCGATCGAAACACCGGAAGGCCCGAACATTGGCCTGATCAATTCGCTGGCGCTGTATGCGCGTACCAACGAATACGGTTTCATGGAAACACCCTACCGCAAGGTGGAAAACAGCCATGTGACCGACCATATCGAGTATCTCTCGGCGATCGAGGAAGGCAAGTACGTTGTTGCCCAGGCAAATGCCCAGCTGGACAAGAAGGGCAAGCTTAGCGACGCGCTGGTGTCCTGCCGCTTCAAGGGCGAATTCGAATTGAAGGAGCCTCCCGAGGTTCAGTACATGGACGTGGCGCCAAGCCAGATAGTCTCGGTCGCGGCTTCGCTGATCCCGTTTCTTGAGCACGATGACGCCAATCGTGCCTTGATGGGCGCCAACATGCAGCGCCAGGCGGTTCCCTGTGTGCGTCCGGAGAAGGCGCTGGTGGGTACCGGAATCGAGCGTACCGTGGCGGTCGACTCGGGTACGGCAGTGCAGGCATTGCGTGGTGGCGTGATCGATTACATCGATGCAAACCGGATTGTGGTGCGGGTCAATGACGCTGAGACGGTGGCCGGCGAGGTCGGCGTCGACATCTACAACCTGATCAAGTACACCCGCTCCAACCAGAACACCAACATCAACCAGCGGCCCATCGTCAAGGTCGGCGATCTGATCGCCAAGGGTGACGTGGTGGCCGACGGCGCCTCCACTGACCTTGGCGAGCTTGCGCTGGGGCAGAACATGCTGGTCGCGTTCATGCCCTGGAACGGCTACAACTTCGAGGATTCGATCCTGATCTCGGAACGCGTGGTTGCCGATGACCGCTTTACCTCGATCCATATCGAGGAACTGACGGTCGTCGCACGCGATACCAAGCTGGGCGCCGAGGAAATTTCGCGAGATATCGCCACTCTCGGCGAATCGCAGCTCGGACGCCTTGACGAGTCGGGCATCGTCTACATCGGCGCTGAAGTCGAGGCCGGGGACGTGCTGGTCGGCAAGGTAACGCCGAAGGGCGAAACGCAGCTCACTCCGGAAGAAAAGCTGCTGCGTGCGATCTTTGGTGAAAAAGCCTCCGATGTGAAGGACACTTCCTTGCGCGTGCCGTCCGGCATGATCGGCACGGTCATCGATGTGCAAGTCTTCACGCGCGAGGGCATAGAACGCGACAAGCGTGCCCAGTCGATCATCGACGACATGCTCAGGGGCTACAAGCAGGATCTGGCCGACCAGATGCGGATTGTCGAGCGCGACACCTTTGCCCGTATCGAGAAATTGCTGACCAACAAGGTTGCCAGCAAGGGGCCAAAGAAGCTGGTCAAGGGTACCAAGATTACCAAGGCCTACCTCGAGTCCGTCGAGCACTATCACTGGTTTGACATATCCCTTGCGGACGAAGCGGCCCAGCAACAACTGGAAAACCTGCGCGACAGTGTGGAGCAGACGCGCAAGGACTTCGATGTCGCGTTCGAGGCGAAGAAAAAGAAGCTGACCCAGGGTGACGAACTGCCACCGGGCGTGCAAAAAATGGTCAAGGTCTACCTCGCTGTCAAGCGTCGTCTGCAGCCCGGGGACAAGATGGCGGGCCGGCACGGTAACAAGGGCGTGGTATCCAAGATCGTTCCGATCGAGGACATGCCGCATATGGCAGATGGCACGCCGATGGACATCGTGTTGAATCCCCTCGGCGTACCCTCGCGGATGAACATCGGCCAGATTCTGGAAACCCATCTCGGCTGGGCGGCCAAGGGTCTCGGTCAGAAGATCGGCGAGATGCTGAGGAAGCAAGCTGCCGCCGCAGAAATTCGCAAGTTCCTGAACAAGCTCTACAACGCTTCAGGGCGCAGCGAAGATATCGACGGCCTGACCGAAAAGGAAGTAGTTGAGCTTGCCGGAAATCTGCAAGGCGGCGTGCCTTTCGCCACCCCGGTGTTCGACGGTGCCGACGAGGCTGAAATCAAAGCCATGTTGCAACTGGCCGGGCTACCCAGCAATGGGCAAGTAGATCTGTTTGACGGCCGCACCGGCGAGTCTTTCGAGCGCCAGGTGACTGTAGGCTACATGCACGTACTGAAACTGCATCACTTGGTGGACGACAAGATGCACGCCCGTTCCACCGGCCCCTACAGTCTGGTTACCCAGCAACCCTTGGGAGGCAAGGCCCAGTTCGGTGGCCAGCGTTTCGGCGAAATGGAAGTCTGGGCGCTCGAAGCCTATGGCGCCGCCTACGTGCTGCAGGAAATGCTTACCGTCAAGTCGGATGACGTCAACGGCCGCACCAAGGTGTACGAAAACATCGTCAAGGGCGAGCACAAGATCGATGCCGGCATGCCGGAATCCTTCAACGTGCTGGTCAAGGAAATCCGTTCGCTGGCGATCGACATCGATCTCGAGCGTTACTGAGCCGCCAAAGCCCCTAGGAGAAAATACACATGAAAAGCCTGTTTGCAGACCTGTTCAAGCAGAACCTGGCGGCCGAAGAGGAGTTCGACGCGATCACGATCGGTCTGGCTTCCCCGGACAAGATCCGTTCCTGGTCCTATGGTGAAGTCAAGAAGCCGGAGACCATCAATTACCGCACATTCAAGCCGGAACGCGACGGCTTGTTCTGCGCCAAGATATTCGGCCCGGT
>CAZYTN010000151.1:0-5784 GCA_964650115.1 uncultured Sulfuritalea sp. | reverse complement strand
CTTCTCGCTGCAGGCTTTCAGCGCGGTCTGGCGCGCTTCGCAGCGCACCGGGTCGCGCGCCCTGGCGCAGTCGTCGGCAGCCGATTGGGCAAAGGCCGGCAGCCAGAACAGGGCGCCCGCCGCCAGTACCGGCAGACGTTTCATGCGAATTCTCCTCGACAGGCTGGTGAAACAGGTCGCGGAATAATACTCCCGCATTGAGGCAAGACCGGGTTGTCGGCTATAGTTCGCCGTGTCACCCGCGCCGACTTTCCCGACCTGCGTCGTATCGGACTTTGCCATGAGCCAAACCCCCATCAAGGATCACCGCCTGACGCTGCCGGAAGTGGTCGATGCCCTCGTCGCCGATGGCCTGATCCCCGCTGCCGATGCGGAGAAATTCAAGCAGGAGCGCCGTTACTTCAAGGGTGATACCCACCCCCTGACGATCATCGCCGACCAGCGCTGGAAATCGCTGCAGCCGCCGCACCGGATGCTCGACATGGATACCCTGACGCAATGGCTGGCGCAGTGGTGCGGCCTCGATTACCTGCACATCGATCCGCTGAAGATCAATTTTTCCGCGGTCACCGATGTGATGAGCAACACCTACGCGACGCGCTACCGCATCCTGCCGGTCGAGGTCAAGCCGCATGAAGTCGTGATCGCCACGGCCGAGCCCTTCCAGCGCGCCTGGGAAGCGGAGATGCAGCCTATCCTGCGCAAGGAAATCCGCCGCGTCATCAGCAGTCCGGAGGACATCGTCCGTTACCAGGTGGAGTTCTACAACCTGGCCAAGTCGATCAAGGGCGCCATGGGCCGCGGCGACGTCGCCGGCGGCGCCTCGAACTTCGAGCAACTGGTCGAACTGGGCAAGAGCAACAAGCAATTCGACGCCAACGACCAGCACATCGTCACCATTGTCGACTGGCTCTGGCAGTACGCCTTCGAGCAGCGCGCCTCGGACATCCACGTCGAGCCGCGGCGCAATCTGGGCATCGTGCGCTTCCGCATCGACGGGGTATTGCATCAGGTGTACCAGATCCCGATGGCGGTGCTCAACGCCATGACCAGCCGCATCAAGATTCTCGGCCGCATGGACGTGATCGAAAAGCGCCGCCCGCAGGACGGCCGGATCAAGACGCGGACGCAGGACGGGCAGGAGGTCGAGCTGCGGCTGTCGACCTTGCCGACCGTATTCGGCGAAAAGCTGGTGATGCGGATTTTCGATCCCGAGGTGCTGGTCCGCGATTTCTCCGAGCTGGGCTTCGCCGCCGAGGAATCCGCGATGTGGCGCGACATGTCCTCGCAACCCAATGGCATCATCCTGGTGACGGGTCCGACCGGCAGCGGCAAGACCGTGACGCTGTATTCGACGCTGAAGAGCCTCGCCACGCCCGAGGTGAATGTGTGCACGCTGGAGGACCCGATCGAAATGATCGAGGGATCCTTCAACCAGGTGCAGGTTCTGCCGGAGATCGGCATGGGCTTCGCCGAGGGCATCCGCTCGCTGATGCGGCAGGATCCGGACATCATCATGGTCGGCGAGATCCGCGACCTGGAGACGGCCGAGATGGCCATCCAGGCGGCGCTGACCGGCCACCTGGTGCTGTCCACCGTGCATACCAACGACGCCCCTTCGGCGATCACGCGCCTGGTCGAACTCGGGGTGCCGGCCTACATGCTGTCGGCGACGGTGTTGGGGATCATGGCGCAGCGCCTGATCCGCACCCTGTGTCCGAAGTGCAAGCAGCCCGGCGGCTTGCGCGCCGAGGACGAGGCGGCATGGACCGCGCTGGTGGCGCCGTGGAAATCCACCATGCCGGCCCAGCTCTACCGCCCGGTGGGCTGCCTCGACTGTCGCATGACCGGCTACAAGGGGCGGATCGGCATCTACGAGATCATGCGCATGTCGCCCGAGATCATGAAGCAGGTCGCCGAGGGCGTCGAACTGTCCCGGCTGCGCGAACAGGCCATGCGCGAGGGCATGAAGCCGCTGCGCATCGCCGGCGCGAAGAAGGTCGCAGCGGGACTGACCACCATCGCCGAGATCATCAAGGTCGCGCCGCCGATGTTCGACGCGAACTGACGGGCGCCCCGCGCCGGCGATCAGTACTTCTGGTAGCCCTTGCCGTAGAACGCCGGCACGCGCCCGACCAGTGCCTCGAGCAGTTCGAGCTCGGCGTCGGTGTGATTGATGACCTCGGCCGGCACCATCATCTTCGGCATGGTCATGTCGTTGTGGATGTACATCGGCTTGTCGTGGTGCACCGTGCTGTAGCGCTCGGCTTCCTTCGGCGCGGCAGAGGGCGTCAATTCGACTTCGCCGTAGCAGAGGCAGAAGTAGGTGCGTGCCTTGGCGCCGTAATTTTCCTCTTCGATGTAGCAACCGGTGCCGCGTATGCCGATGGTGGCGGTCGATACCTGGATTGTCCTGGCGCCCTTGCCGAAGACGGAGAGGATCCTGCCCGATACCACCCGCATCAGGTTTTTCAGCGCCTCGCCGCCAAAGCTCACCGTGGTGAGTTCGCGTTGCATGAAGGCATCCTGGCCGATGACGTAGATGGCTTCACTGTCGCGACCGGTGACGATGGTGTCGCCGGGTTTGATGAGCTGGCCTTCCGTCGCCAGCCGGCGATTGACGACGACTTCGCCGCGTACTACCTGCAGGCCGGTCTTGATCGGCACGTCGCCCTTGGCCAGGGCATCGCGGATCAGGCCGGAAATTCCGGCAGGGCCGAGCAGGCCGGCGGCGGCAAGGGTTTTGAGCAAACGGCGGCGTGACGGCATGGGGTTTCCTTTCGCTTTGAGGCCTATTTGTTGAGTTCGCGCATGGCGCGCTCCAGACCCGCCAGCGTCAGCGGGAACATGCGGTTGTTGAAAATGGTGCGGATCAGTTCGATGGAATGGCGATAGTCCCACAAACGCTCGGGCTCGGGGTTGAGCCAGACCGCGTGCGGCCAGGTGTCGAGCATGCGCTGCAACCAGACCGCGCCGGCTTCCTCGTTCGAGTACTCGACCGAGCCGCCGGGCTGAAGCACCTCGTAGGGGCTCATGGTGGCGTCGCCGACCACCACCACCTTGTAGTCCTCGCCGTACTTGTGCATCACGTCCCAGAGCGGATAGCGCTCGCCGTGGCGGCGGCGGTTGTCCTTCCAGACGGTGTCGTAGATGCAGTTGTGGAAATAGAAATATTCGAGATGCTTGAATTCGCTCTTGGCCGCCGAGAACAACTCCTCGCAGACCTTGATGTGGTCGTCCATCGAGCCGCCGATGTCGAGGAAGAGCAGCACCTTGACCTTGTTGTGGCGCTCGGGGCGCATCTTGATGTCGAGCCAGCCGGCGTTCCTCGCCGTGCCGGCGATGGTGCCGTCGAGGTCGAGCTCGTCCTCGGCGCCTTCGCGGGCGAAGCGGCGCAGGCGCCTGAGCGCGATCTTGATGTTGCGCGTGCCGAGCTCGACGGTGTCGTCGAGGTTGCGGTATTCGCGGGTTTCCCAGACCTTGATCGCGGTGCGGTTGCCGGCGGACTCGCCGCCGATGCGGATGCCTTCGGGGTGGTAGCCGCCATGGCCGAAGGGCGAGCTGCCGCCGGTGCCGATCCACTTGCTGCCGCCGGCGTGGCGTTCCTTCTGCTCGGCCAGGCGCTTCCTGAATTCCTCCATCAGCTTGTCCCAGCCGAGCTTTTCCAGCCTGGCTTTTTCCTCGGGCGTCAGATGCCTTTTCATCATCATCTTCAGCCATTCTTCGGGGATGTCGGCTTCGAGGCCGGGGATCTGCGTCACGCCCTTGAAGTATTCGCCGAAGGCCTGTTCGAACTTGTCGTAGTGGGTTTCGTCCTTGACCAGGCAGGTGCGGGCGAGGAAGTAGAAGTCGTCGATCGAATTGCCGGCGACATGCTCCTTCAGCGCTTCCAGCAACGTGAGGAACTCGCGCGTCGAAACGGGAAGCTTTTTCGCTTTGAGATGGAGGAAGAAGTCGATCAGCATGGAGAGTCGGCGCTGGCGGTACGGTGAGATGCGTGGCGATTCAGCGGCGCATCAACGATTGTGCTTCGCCATGAACACCAGGCGTTCAAAAAGGTGCACGTCCTGCTCATTTTTCAGCAGGGCTCCGGCCAGCGGCGGCACCACGGTCTTCTTGTCCTTGGAATGCAGCGCCTCGGGCGGGATGTCCTCGGCGACCAGCAGCTTGAGCCAGTCGAGGAGTTCCGAGGTCGAGGGCTTCTTCTTCATGCCCGGTACGTCGCGCAGTTCGAAGAAGACTTCCATGGCCTCGCGCAGCAGGTCCTTTTTCAGGTTGGGGAAATGCACATCGACGATGCGCCCCATGGTCTCCTTGTCGGGGAACTTGATGTAGTGGAAGAAGCAGCGGCGCAGGAAAGCGTCGGGCAGTTCCTTCTCGTTGTTCGAGGTGATGATGACGATCGGCCGCACCGCGGCGCGCACGGTCTGCCGCGTTTCATAAACATGGAATTCCATGCGGTCGAGTTCGCGCAGCAGGTCGTTGGGAAATTCGATGTCGGCCTTGTCCACTTCGTCGATCAGGATCACGGAGGGCTTGCCTTGGTCGAAGGCCTGCCACAGCACGCCCTTGACGATGTAGTTTCCAATGTCCTTGACCTTCTCGTCGCCGAGCTGCGAGTCGCGCAGGCGCGAGACCGCGTCGTATTCGTAGAGTCCCTGCTGCGCCTTGGTGGTGGACTTGATGTGCCACTGCAGCAGCGGCACGCCCAATGCTCCGGCGACTTCCTCGGCCAGCATGGTCTTGCCGGTGCCGGGTTCGCCCTTGATCAGCAGCGGGCGTTGCAGGGTGATGGCGGCATTCACCGCGAGCATCAGGTCGGGGGTGGCGACGTAGGTGTCGGTTCCTTCAAAGCGCATGGTGTTTTCTTTCAGGGGTGAAGCAGAAGAATAGCTCAGTGCGGGCTGCTTGTCGCTTTGTCCGCCGTGCCCCCACGGCAGGCTTTGCACAGCCTGCCGGCTTCGCGGGCGCAGAGCGGTGCTCTGCGAAACCCCCGCTCCGCCCAGCGCCGACTTTCAGCCGGCCTTGCGCCGCACGCAGTCGACATAGCCCTCGCCGTCCGGCGGCAACTTGCTGCGCTGGGCGCGCCAGAGCATTTCGCCAAGGCATTCGAGCACGACGTGCAGCGCCTCGTGGCGGTCGCCGCGGCGGCTCTGCAGCAGCGCGAAGGCGGCGCGGATGCCGGGCGGCTGGTCGATCGAAAGCTGTTCCTCGATCGCCAGGTGCATTGACAGGTGGAGGAAGGGATTGGTCTCGCCCTGCTCCGGCGTCCATTCCCGGGTCAGCGCATCCTCGGCTTCGAGCAGGGCGTGGTATTCGGGATGCAGGGCGACGAGGTCGGCGGCCAGGGTATCCATCGGCGTGCCCGGCAGGCGCTGGCGACGTTTGGCCCAGGCGTCGATGAGGAACTGGCGCGCCTGGTCGCGGCTGGGGTTAAACATTTTTATCTTTGAAGCTGCAGAGATCGAAGACGCCGCAATGCACGCAATCCGGCGAACGCGCCTTGCAGGTGTAGCGGCCGTGCAGGATCAGCCAGTGGTGGGCATGCAGGCGGAATTCCGCGGGCACCACCTTCATCAGCTTCCGTTCCACCGCCTCGACCGTCTTGCCCGCTGCCAGCCCGGTACGGTTGCCGACGCGGAAGATATGGGTGTCGACGGCGATGGCCGGTTCCTTGAAGGCGATGTTGAGCACCACATTGGCGGTCTTGCGGCCGACGCCGGGCAGGGCTTCGAGCGCGGCGCGGTCGTGCGGCACTTCGCCGCCGTGGCGCTCCAGCAGCAG
>CAZYTN010000150.1:2215-5784 GCA_964650115.1 uncultured Sulfuritalea sp. | reverse complement strand
AAATACGGAAAGCTCATCTCGATATGGCCGGTCGCCGCCTCGAGGCGGGTGACCATTTCGCGCAGCATGGTTTCGAAACTCTCGACCGAAATTTCCTCCTCGTGCGCGTTGAGGATTTCGACGAAGCGCGACATGTGGGTGCCCTTGAAGTTATGGGGCAGGCCGACATACATATTGAAGTTGGCGATCGTGTGGCGCACACCGCCGCTCTTGTCCAACACCTTGAACGGATGGCGAATGTCCTTGATGCCGACCTTGTTAATCGGCAACTGGCGCGAATCCGGGGTGCTTTGAACGTCTGGAATGACGGATTTTTCGGGTGCGGCCATGGGATTCCTAGAATTCATGGTGTTTTCGTGGGTAGTTTGAACTCGGACTATAAACTATAACATTATCCGATGAATTTACTCAACTATTAATGGCCGGCGGCAAGTCGTGCCGTCACGCTCTGCACGATGCCGGTGTCGTCAAGGCCGGCTTCCGCCAGCAACAATGCCGTATCGCCATGGTCGATGAAGCGATCCGGCAGGCCCAGTCGCAGCAGGGAGGTGCGCAGGCCGGCTGACTCCAGGGCGCGTGCCACCTCTGCACCGGCGCCGCCGATCAGGGCGTTTTCCTCGATCGACACCAGCAGATCGTGGCTATCGGCCAGTTGCGCGACCAGTTCCGTGTCGAGCGGTTTGACGAAGCGCATGTTGGCGACCGTGGCATCGAGTGTTTCGGCAGCCTTGAGCGCGGGGGCCAGCATGGACCCAAACGCCAGAAGCGCCACGCGCCTGCCTTGGCGGCGTACCTCGCCCTTGCCGGTCGGCACGGTTCCCAGCCCGGGTTCGATGGCGGCGCCCGGTCCGCTGCCGCGCGGGTAGCGCACAGCGCTCGGGCTGTCGATGGTCAGGGCGGTGGAGAGCATCTTGCGGCATTCGTTCTCGTCGCTCGGCGTCATCACCACCATGTTCGGGATGCAGGCGAGGTAGGAAAGGTCGAAAGCGCCGTTGTGTGTCGCCCCATCGGCGCCGACCAGCCCGCCGCGATCGATGGCGAACACCACCGGCAGATTCTGCAGGGCGATATCGTGAATCAGCTGGTCATAGGCGCGCTGCAGAAACGTCGAGTAGATGGCCACCACCGGCCTCATGCCGTCGCAGGCGAGTCCGCCGGCAAAGGTCACGGCGTGCTGTTCGGCGATGCCGACATCGAAATAGCGCTGGGGAAATTCCTGCGCGAAGCGCACCATGCCGGAGCCCTCGCGCATGGCGGGAGTGATGCCGATGACACGCGGGTCGGCCTGGGCCTGATCGCATAACCAGTCGCCGAACACCTGGGTGTAGGTCAGACGGCCTGGTCCCTTGGCCTGCTCGATGCCATTGGCGGCGTCGAATTTGCCGACGCCGTGGTACAGGATCGGATCCGCTTCGGCAAGTTTGTAGCCCTGGCCCTTCCTGGTGATGACATGGAGGAATTGCGGGCCTTTCAGCCGCCGCAGATTCTGCAGCGTCGGAATCAGTGCATCGAGGTCGTGGCCATCGATCGGGCCGATGTAGTTGAAGCCGAATTCCTCGAACAGGGTACCCGGCGAGATCATGCCCTTGACGTGTTCCTCGACCCGGTTGGCGAATTCCAGCACATTCGGCATCGAGGCCAGCACCTTTTCCCCGGCGCGGCGGGCGGCGTTGAAGGTGCCCCCCGACAGCAGCCGCGCCAGGTACTTGTTGAGCGCACCGACCGGCGGCGAGATCGACATGTCATTGTCGTTGAGGATGACGAGCAGGTTGGCATCGATCACTCCGGCGTTGTTGAGCGCCTCGAAGGCCTGGCCGGCGGACATCGCGCCGTCGCCGATGATGGCGACGACGCGGCGTTCCTCGCCTTTGTTGCGCGCTGCGACGGCCATGCCCAGCGCGGCGGAAATCGAGGTGGACGAGTGTCCGACGCCGAAGGTGTCGTATTCGCTCTCGCTGCGGCGCGGGAAGCCGGAAACGCCCCCCTTCATGCGCAGTCGTTCCATGCCGGCGCGGCGGCCGGTCAGCGCCTTGTGCGGATAGGTCTGATGACCGACGTCCCACACCAGACGATCCGCGGGAGTATCGAACACATAGTGCAGCGCGACGGTCAGTTCGACGGTGCCAAGGTTGGAGGATAGATGTCCGCCGGTCTTCGAAACGGATTCGAGCAGGAAGGCCCGCAGTTCGTCGGCCACCTGGGGCAGCTGATCGCGCTGCAGCACACGCAGGTCGGCCGGAGAATCAATGGTATCGAGCAGGGGATGGCTCATCAGAAAGTTCGCTCGACGATGAAGTCGGCAAGCTCGTGCAGGCGCAGGGCAGACTCGCCGAAGGGTTCCAGTGCGTCGTGCGCGTCCTGCCTCAGTTTGCTTGACATGGCTTTGGCTTCTCTAGCGCCGAGAATGTTGACATAGGTGGGTTTGTTGTTGGCAGCATCCTTGCCGGCCGTCTTGCCCAGTGTTGCGGTGCTTGATTCGGCGTCGAGGATATCGTCGACCACCTGGAACAGCAGTCCGATGCGGTTGGCGAAGCGTCCGAGACGTTCCAGGGCGTCGGGTCCGGCTTCGCCGCAATGGGCGCCGAGCAATACGGCGGCGCGTATCAGCGCGCCGGTCTTGCGAATGTGCATGAATTCCAGCTCGCCGACGGTCAACTGCTGACCCACCGCAGCGAGGTCGATGGCCTGGCCGCCGGCCATGCCGCGCGAGCCGGAGGCCGTGGCCAGCAGATGCAGCATGTCGAGTTGCCGGGCTGGCGCTATACCGGCAAGGTGGTTCGACAGGGCCTGAAAAGCCTGGGTCTGCAGGGCGTCGCCGACCAGAAGCGCCGTCGCTTCGTCGAACTCGACGTGGCAGGTCGGCTTGCCGCGGCGCAGGACGTCATCGTCCATGCAGGGCAGGTCGTCATGCACCAGCGAATAGGCGTGGATCAGTTCGACGGCGATGGACGGTGCGTCGAGTACGCTGCTGCCGGCACCGAAAATGGCGCCGGCCGCATGGCACAGCAGGGGCCGGACGCGTTTGCCGCCGCCGAGCACGGCGTAGCGCATTGCCTCGTGCAGGCGGGCGGGGGCAATCTCGGGCGATGGCAGGGCGGCCTCCAGAGCAGCTTCGGTACGCTTCTGGATGCCAGCCATCCAAGTCGGAAAATTCATGAGCGCTTAAGCTTCCTGCCCGCCGTCATTGGCGGTTGTCTCCGGCGGGGCTTCCTGCGGGGCGTCGAAGTCGCGCAATCCATCCGCGTCCAGGATGCGAATCTGCTGCTCCGCCGCGGTCAGTGTCGCCTGGCACTGGCGCAACAGCGCCACGCCGCGTTTGTAGGCGTCCAGTGCATCCTGCAAGGGCATTTTCCCGGCTTCCATGGCCGCGACGATACCCTCCAGTTCGCCGAGAGCGGCTTCGAATGACGGGGCTGTCGCGCCTGCTGGATCGATGTCCGGAACGGTGTTCTGAATAGTGGCCATAAGTGAAGCCTTGGCCGAAAGCGGTGACCAGCGGCAAGGTAAAAGCATAAAAATAGCCTAAGGTGCGCCCTCCGGTCAAATTGGCTACAATTGCGCGGCCGGTT
>CAZYTN010000150.1:0-2115 GCA_964650115.1 uncultured Sulfuritalea sp. | reverse complement strand
GAAGTTGGCTCGCGCACGCGCCTCTCGCCTGGAGCGTCGCAGTTTCCGGTTGCGTGGTATTTCGATGAAAAGCTCTTCGAACTGGAGAAAAAGCTGATCTTCGATGCCGGGCCGGGCTACGTCGGGCATGAATTGATGGTTCCGGAACTGCATGACTATCGTTCGCAGGAGTGGCACGACCACGCGCGCATGGTGGTGCGCCAGCCGGACGGTTTCTACGAAATGTCGAACGTCTGCCGTCACCGCCAGGCCATCATGCTCGCCGGCGCCGGCAATGCGAAAAACATCGTCTGTCCGATCCACCGCTGGACCTATGACGCCGGCGGTGAATTGATCGGCGCGCCGCATTTCCCGGCCAATCCCTGCCTCAATCTGGCAAAGCAGAAACTGGAAAACTGGCAGGGCCTGCTGTTCAAGGGGCCGCGCGCGGCCAATGCGGACCTGGCCGGGATGAAGGTCGCCGGCGACCTCAAGTTCGATGGCTACAAACTGGATCACGTCGAACTGCACCAGTGCAACTACAACTGGAAGACCTTCATCGAGGTCTATCTCGAGGACTATCACGTCGTGCCCTACCATCCGGGGCTGGGCGGCTTCGTCACCTGCGACGACCTGACCTGGCAGTTCGGCGACTGGTATTCCGTGCAGCGTGTCGGCATCACCTCGCTGGCCAAACCGGGTTCGGCGACCTACAAGCAGTGGCACAAGGCGGTGCTCGACTACTACAACGGCGAGTTGCCGCCGCACGGCGCGATCTGGCTCACCTACTACCCGAACATCATGGTCGAGTGGTATCCCCACGTGCTGGTGGTATCGACCCTGATTCCGCAGGACGTGGATCGCACCATGAACGTGGTCGAGTTCTACTACCCGGAAGACATCGCGCTGTTCGAACCCGAATTCATCAAGGCCGAGCAGGCCGCCTACATGGAGACCGCGATCGAGGACGACGACATCGGCGAACGCATGGACCGCGGCCGGCGCGCCCTGATGAAGCAGGGGCGCAGCGAAGTCGGTCCCTACCAGTCGCCGATGGAAGACGGCATGCAGCACTTCCATGAGTTTTACCGGCGCGTGATGGCCGATCACATCTGATCGAGGAAAGGCAACTCGGGCGCCGGTGAGGTTCCGGCGCCCGCGTCATTTGCATGCAGTCACTCTGGATGATCGCGGCAAGCCTGCTGTTCGCCTGCATGGGCGTTTGCGTCAAGCTCGGCGCGGCCCAGTTTGCCGCTGCGGAACTGGTGTTCTGGCGCGGCTTCATCGCCACGCTGCTGATCGCTTCCTACGTTCTCCTGCGCAGGCTGCCGCTGGCCACGCCGCATGCGCGCACCCACGTCGTGCGCGGCCTGGCGGGCTTCGTCTCGCTGGTGATGTACTTCTACGCGATCAGCATGATCCCGCTGGCGGCGGCAGTGACGCTCAACTACACCTCGCCGCTGTTCCTCGCGCTGCTGCTGGTGCTGTGGCTGAAAGAGCCGGTGCGCCGCGGCTTTTATGCGGTGCTGGCGGCGGGATTCGTCGGCGTCATCTTCCTGCTGCAGCCCACGCTCGCCCGCGAGCAATGGCCGGGCGCGCTGTTCGGCCTCGGTTCCGGGATCGTTTCCAGCATCGCCTATCTCAACGTGCGCCGCCTGGGCGAACTGGGCGAGCCCGAATGGCGCACGGTGTTCTATTTTTCGGCCCTGTCCGCGCTCGGCGGTTTGCCCTGGCTGCTGGCGGCCAGTCCCTTTCACGTCATCGACCTGCGCGGCTGGCTGCTGCTGCTCGGGGTGGGCGGCTTCGGCGTCCTGGCGCAGCTTTGCATGACCGCCGCCTACAAGCGCGGCAAGACCCTGGTTTCCGCCAGCCTTGCCTACAGCACCGTGGTTTTTTCCAGCGCCTTCGGCATGCTGCTGTGGGACGAAACCCTGCCCTGGGCAGGCTGGGCGGGCGTGACGCTGATCGTTGCCAGCGGCCTGCTTGCCACGGCACTATCCGACCGGGCGGATATCGAAGCGGTGACGGACTGAGGGTAGTGCGCGATCCCGTGCAGCAAAAAGCTGCCGCATTGCCTGGCACCGCTGCGGCACCAGTTACATTTCTTCACAGATGGGAAATGGCAAACGCCGACCT
>CAZYTN010000149.1:0-5800 GCA_964650115.1 uncultured Sulfuritalea sp. | reverse complement strand
GGCCCGCCCAGCGCCCAGGCCACCAGCAGGATCGAGGTGATCGCGGCGGCGGCCTTGGGGTCGAGCCCATGCACCTGGCGCAGGAAGGGCACGCCCCAGAGTCCGGCGAAGGTCAGCACCGCGCCGGAAAAACCGATCGGCACCGCCGTCAGGATCCAGATGTTGCGGTAGGACAGCACTTCCACCAAACCGCGCAGCACCGAGGCCCCCGCATGCGATCCGTGCTCGCCCTGATAATGGCTGGCGTAGCCGCGCTCCACCGGGTCGTCGCGCACGCGCAGCCAGGTGGCGATGCACAGCACCGCCGTCAGCGCCGCCGAAACGCCCATCACCGGACGCCAGCCGAAGGCCTCGACCAGATAGCGCAGCGGCACGCCCGCCACCACGCCGCCGACCACGCCCATCAGCAGCGCCATGCCCGAGGCCAGCGCGTACTGCTTCGGCGCAAACCAGTGGCTGGCCAGCTTCAGCATCGAGACGAAGGCCACCGCCACCGAGGCGCCGATCAGGAGCCGCCCCATGTTGGCCCAGAAGATGGTCGGCGCAAAGGCGAACAACGCCGTGCCCAGCGCCGCCACGCCGGCCCCGGCGGTGAGCAGGCGGCGCGGGCCCCAGCGGTCGGCGATCATCCCGGTCGGAATCTGCATCGCCACGTAGGAATAGAAATAGAAGGCCGAGAGGTTGCCCAGCGCCGCGCCGGTGATGGCGAACTCGGTCATCAACTGGTCGGTGATCACCGCCGGCGCGACGCGCAGGTAGAAGCCGATCAGGTAGAGCAGCGCGCCGAGGCCCCAGACGGACCACGCCAGCGTGGCCGGTGGAAAGATGGGAGCGCTTGCGCTCCCGTCCGGGGAATTGAATGTGCCATCCCCCCGCCCCCTTCCCAGGGAAGGGGGTGACTGTGGTTCGTCCGCTGCCGCGGACTCCGGTGTATGGCCGCTCATGCCGCGAAAGTCTCCGCCCACCACAGCCGAGCCTTCAGGCCCCAGGTCGTGGCGTAGCCGACCACGCGAAAGCGTATGTTGCCGGCGCCATCGACCACGAAATGCGTCGGCACGCCGCGCACGCGCCAGTTCGTCGCGTGGCGGCCATCGGCGTCGACCAGCGCGGGCAGGTCGATCGCGCGCTCCTGAAGATGCTTGGTCACCGTCGCCGCGTCGCCCGACTGCATCGCCACCGAAATCACGCGGTAATCCTGTGCCACCGAAACGATGTTGCCTTCCTCCGCCGAACACACCGGACACCACGTTGCCCAGAACGCCACCAAAGTCGCCGTGTCGCCAGCGCCGACTTTCAACGTGCTGCCGTCGGTGAGGATACCGGCAAGCGGCGGCGCTGCGCCCTCGGGCAGGCCGCGCGTCTGCCAGTACTGCGCGCCGAGAATGACGGCAACGATAAGTACCGCTTCGAGCAGGCGGCGTTGCCAGCGACGTGCAGGAAGCAACTTCTGAACAGAGGGAGGCAAGTTCATCGTCCAATCTTAACGGAGCCAGCCACCCGGCGGAACTCTGCCCGCCCTCCCCTTATCCAATATCCGGGCTAGACTGAAAAAAACACAAGAAGGAGCTTGCCATGGCGGTTGTCGCGCGCTTCGAGGTCGAGTACACGCGCTTTCTCGATCCCCAGGGCGAGGCAACGCAGGCCTTGCCGCCCTTCGCGCTCGACCCGGCGGCGCTGATTGCGCTCTACCGCGCAATGACCCAGGCGCGCCTGTTCGACAGCAAGGCCATCGCCTTGCAGCGCACCGGGAAGATCGGCACCTTCGCCTCGGCGCTCGGGCAGGAAGCCATCGGCATCGGCGTCGCCAGCGCGATGCGCGCCGAGGACGTGCTGGTGCCCTCCTATCGCGACCATGCGGCGCAACTGGTGCGCGGCGTGAGCATGGCGGAAAGCCTGCTGTACTGGGGCGGCGACGAGCGCGGCAGCAATTTCGCCGTGCCGCGCATGGATTTCCCGATTGCCGTGCCGATCGCGACCCAGGTCTGCCACGCGGCCGGCTGCGCCTATGCCTTCAAGCTGCGCCGCGAAGCGCGCGTGGCGGTCTGCTTCCTCGGCGATGGCGGCACCTCGAAGGGCGATTTCTACGAAGCCCTGAACCTCGCCGCAGTCTGGCGGGCGCCGCTGGTGGTGGTGGTGAACAACAACCAGTGGGCGATTTCGGTGCCGCGCGCCATGCAGTCGGCCGCGCCGACGCTGGCGCAAAAGGCCATTGCCGCCGGCATCGACGGTTGCCAGGTGGACGGCAACGACATCGTTGCCGTGCATCATCTGGCGCAACAGGCGATAGCCAAGGCGCGAGATGGCGGCGGCCCGAGCCTGATCGAGGCCCTCAGCTACCGCCTCGGCGACCACACCACGGCCGACGACGCGACGCGCTATCGCGACCCGGCCGAAGTCGAGCCACAATGGGCTTTCGAGCCGATCCGCCGCTTGCGCAATTACCTGCTGCGCCTGAAGGCCTGGGGTCCGGAGCAGGAAGAGGCGCTGCTGAAGGAATGCGGCGAGGCGGTCAATGCCGCGGTCGAGGCCTACCTCGCGACGCCGCCGCCGGGCGCGGCGGACATGTTCGATCACCTGTATGCCACGCTGCCGGCCGCCTTGCAGGAGCAGCGCGAGACAGCGATGCACTTTGCGCCGCAAAACGGAGGCGGCCATGGCTGAGCTGAATCTGGTCGAAGCCGTCAATCGCGCGCTGGCCTTCGAGATGGAGCGCGACCCGGCGGTGGTTCTGCTCGGCGAGGACATCGGCGTCAATGGCGGCGTCTTCCGCGCCACGGTCGGCTTGCAGGAACGCTTCGGCGCGGCGCGGGTGATCGATACCGCGCTGGCCGAAACGGCGATTGCCGGCACCGCCGTCGGCATGGCGGCGATGGGCCTCAAACCCGTGGCCGAAATCCAGTTCTCCGGCTTCATCTACCCGACGCTCGACCACGTCATCAACCATGCCTCGCGCCTGCGCCACCGCACGCGCGGCCGGCTTTCCTGCCCCATGGTGCTGCGCTCGCCCTGCGGCGCCGGCATCCACGCCCCCGAACACCACTCGGAAAGCCCCGAGGCGCTGTTCGCCCACATACCGGGCCTGCGCGTGGTGGTGCCGTCCTCGCCCTCACGCGCCTACGGACTGCTGCTGGCGGCGATGCGCGACCCCGACCCGGTGATCTTCCTCGAACCGACGCGGCTCTACCGCCTGTTCAAGCAGGAAGTTGCCGACGACGGCGCGGCGCTGCCGCTCGACGTCTGCTTCACGCTGCGCGCCGGCAGCGACCTGACGCTGGTCAGCTGGGGCGCGCTGCTGCAGGAAACCCAGGCCGCGGCCGACGCGCTGGCGGCGGAGGGCATCAGTGCCGAGGTGATCGACGTGGCGACGCTGAAGCCGCTCGACATGGCGACCATCCTCGATTCGGTGGCGCGCACCGGGCGCTGCGTGATCGTGCATGAGGCGGCCAGGAGCGGCGGCTTCGGCGCGGAGATCGCCGCCAACCTGGCTGAATACGGGATCTATTCGCTGCTGGCGCCGGTGCAGCGCGTCACCGGCTACGACGTCGTGGTCCCGCTGGCGCGGCTCGAATACCAGTACCTGCCCAGCGTCGAGCGCATCGTCGCGGCGGCCAGAAAGTCGCTGGAGGGAACATGATGACCTTCCCCCTGGCCCCGCCCCACGGCTGGCTTTGCACAGCCAGCCGGTTGCGGCAGCGCGGAGCAGTGCTCCGCGAAACCCTGCCTTCGCCCACGTGGAAGGGGGTAACTGCGGTTCGCGGGCGGCGCCCGCTCCATGACATTGACTCGTTGCCCCCTTGGGGCGGCCCTGCGGAGGCAACATGAAAATCTTCAAGCTGCCGGATCTAGGCGAAGGCCTGCAGGACGCGGAAATCGTCGAATGGCATGTCAAGGCCGGCGACGAGGTCGCGCTCGACCAGCCGCTGTTGTCGGTGGAAACCGCCAAGGCCATCGTCGAAATCCCCTCGCCCTATGCTGGCCGCATCGAAAAGCTGTTCGTCGCGGCGGCGCAGATCGCCCATGTCGGTGCGCCGCTGGTGGGCTTCGCGGGCGTCGGCGACGACGCCGGCGCGGTGGTCGGCGAGGTGCAGGTCGGCCAGCAGTTGCGGCCGGAAGCCGCGGCGATAGTCAGTGCCGGCGAGTTTGGCAAAAGCACGGCGATCAAGGCCACACCGGCCGTGCGCGCGCTGGCGCGGCAGCTGAACGTCGAGCTGGCGATGGTGACGCCGTCCGGCCCCGAGGGCGTGATCGGCGCCGCCGACGTCCAGCGCGTGGCGAAGATACTCGCCGAACTGGGGCCGCCGGAAATCCTGCGCGGCGTGCGCCGGGCGATGGCGCAGAACATGGCGCTGGCGCAAAGCGAAGTGGCGGCGGCGACCGTCATCGACGACGCCGACATCCATGACTGGCCGCCGCGCAGCGACATCACGATGCGCCTGGTCCGGGCGCTGGTGGCGGGCTGCCGCGCGGAACCCGGACTCAATGCCTGGTATGAAGGCCACAGCATGGCGCGGCGCGTGCTGACCAAGATCGATGTCGGCATCGCCGTCGATCTGCCGGACGGCCTGTTCGTCCCGGTGCTGCGCGATGTCGCCCGGCGCGATGCCGCCGACCTGCGCCGCGGTCTCGACCGCATGCGCGCCGACGTGGCCGCGCGCAGGATTCCGGCCGAGGAACTGCGCGGCAATACGATCACACTGTCGAATTTCGGCATGCTCGGCGGCAAGTACGCCGCGCCCATCGTGGTGCCACCCACGGTCGCCATACTCGGCGCCGGGCGCATCCACCAACAGGTGCTGGCCGTGGCCGGGGTCCCCGCCGTGCACCGCGTCCTGCCGCTGAGCCTGACCTTCGACCACCGCGTCGTCAGCGGCGGCGAAGCGGCGCGCTTTCTGGCGGCGGTGATCGCGGACCTGACTTTGCCCGATTAGCGCCGGCGTCTCGCCAGCGCCGACTTTCTACTGCTTCAGCACTGCTCCCAGGGCAGGCCTTCGTAGCGCCAGCCGTTGGTCGAGCCGCGATGGTGGACGTCGTTGAGCTCGCCCTCGAAACCGTACAGCACGTTGAACACGTTGGTGAATCCGGCCTCTTCCAGCGCGTTGCCGGCATCGACCGAACGGTTGCCGCTGCGGCAGATCAGCACCACGGGGCGATCGCCGGAATGGCCGGCGAGCTTCTTCACCTCGCCGATAAAGTGGGGATTGATGTCCCAGTCGGGACCATCGTTCCAGGAGATGTGCGCGGCGCCGGCGGGATGGCCGACAAAGAGGAACTCCATCTCGCTGCGGCAATCGATGAACAGCGCCTTGGGGTTGTCTTGAAGGAACTGGGCGGCTTCCTTGGGGGTCAGGTGTTCCATGGGGGGCTCCACTCGGTCGTTGGAAAATGCATTGTAGCCAAGCACAGTATAGTAAACCGATGAATCCACTTTCCCCGCTCAAAGCCATGACCGTCCCGCATCTGAAAAGCCTGCTGCCCTGCGCCTGCGTGCTCATGGCGCTTACGGCCCAAGCCGAACCCGATCTCAGCGCGCCCGAGGCTGCCGCCCAGGCGCAGTCCGGCAAGCTGGTTCTGATCGACATCCGCACGCCGCCGGAATGGAAGGAAACCGGCGTCGCCAGGGGCGCCAGGCTGATCGACATGCTGCATCCCCAAGGCGCCCCGGGCTTCACCAATGCCCTGCTGGAACAGGTGAAGGGCGACAGGAACGCGCCGATCGCTCTGATCTGCCGCACCGGCAACCGCACCACGCAGGTGCAGCGCTACCTGCAAAGCGTCGGCTTCACGCAGGTCTACAACGTCA
>CAZYTN010000148.1:0-5803 GCA_964650115.1 uncultured Sulfuritalea sp. | reverse complement strand
CGCGCGCGTCGGCCGGCACTTCCTTGCCGGTCAGGGTCTGGATCAACTGCTTGTCCGAGCCCATCGGGTAGCGCGCCGGCACCGGGCGGATCTTCACTTCCGGGAAAGGCGCGGCGGCGATGCGCATCGCCGCGATGGCTTCCGGCTTGTTGTCCTCGATGCCGACCAGCGCCTCCTTCGCGCCGATGGCGTGCATCACGATGCGCGCGCCGTCGATCACCTGCTCGGCGAAGTCGCGCATGATGCAGTCATCGGACGAGAGATAGGGCTCGCACTCGCCGCCATTGACGATCAGGGTCGTCACCGCCAGGCGCTTGCCGAGGGCGAACTTGACCGCGGCGGGAAAGGTCGCGCCGCCGAGGCCGACGACGCCGGCCGCCGCCGTGCGCCGGGCGATTTCCTCGGGCACCAGGGCGAAGGGATCCTCGACCGGATCGGTTTCGATCCAGCGGTCGGCGAAATCGTTTTTGACGGTGATCGCGGCGAAAGAGAGGCCGGAGGGATGCGGCGCGGTGACATCGCCGATGGCCGTCACCGTGCCCGAGACCGGCGCGTGGATCGGCGCCGAGATGTTGCCCTGGGCTTCGGCCAGCAACTGCCCTTTCAGCACCTGCTGGCCGACCAGCACGATCGGTCGCGCGGCGCCGCCGACATGCTGGTGCAGCGGCATATACACGCGCGCCGGCGGCGGCAGGAAGCGCAGCGGCACGTCGGCCGCCGGGCGCTTGTGGTCGTCGGGATGCACGCCCCAGCTCGGATGCTTGAAGATGCGTTCGAAGAGTCCCATGACTATCTCCACTCAGCCGCACAGCGGCTCGCGACGTTCCCCTCTCCCGCCGGGAGAGGGGCTAGGGGTGAGGGCGGGTTGCGCATCGTTCCCATCCTGTCAGACAGCCACCGCGACGGCCGGCTTGGGCCAGATCCAGTGCTGCAGGCTGACCGGCACCGGCACCAGCGACATGGCCTCGGTCGGGCAGCGATCGACGCAGGCGGCGCAGCCGGTGCAGGCTTCGCGGATCACGTTGTGGATCTGCTTTGCCGCGCCGACGATGGCATCGGTCGGGCAGGCCTTGATGCAGCGGCAGCAGCCGATGCAGATTTCCTCGGCGACCAGCGCCAGCTTCGGCCCGTCGTCGACCACGGCCGAGAGGTCGAGCTTGACGCCGAGCATCGCCGCCAGCGCTTCGGCCACCGACTTGCCGCCGGGCGGGCACAGCGTCGGCAGCGCTTCGCCGCGCGCCAGCGCCGCCGCCGCCTGGGCGCAGCCGACATAGCCGCACTGGCCGCATTGCGAGCCGGGCAGCATGTCTTTCAGCTTGCCCTCGATCGGATCTTCCGCGACCGCGAGGTAGCGCGCCGCGACACCGAGCAGGGCGCCGAGGGCAAGCCCCATCAGGGCGAGACTTCCGATTGCGACTAGCATGTCATTCCCCCTTTTTCACCCGGTACTGATGCCGGAAAAACCCATAAACGCCATCGCCAGCAGGCTGGCGACGATGAAGCCGAGCGGCGGGCCGGCAAACAGGCGCGGCACCTCGGCCAGCGCCAGGCGTTCGCGCAGGCCGGCGAAGATCACCATGACCAGGCTGTAGCCGAGCGCCGAGGCGAAGCCGAACAGCGTGGCGCCGAGGAAGCTCATGCGGCCCTCGACCAGCAGCAGGGCGACGCCGAGCACGGCGCAGTTGGTGGTGATCAGCGGCAGGTAGATGCCGAGCATCTGGAACAGGGCCGGCGAGACTTTCTTGATGGTCAGTTCGGTGAATTGCACGGCGCTGGCGATGACCAGGATGAAGGTCACGGTGCGCAGGTAGCCCAGGCCATAGGCGTCGAGCAGGTAGTGCTGCACGGCCCAGTCGGCCATCGACGAGACGGTGATGACGAAGGTCGTCGCCAGGCCCATGCCGGCCGCCGTGTCGATGCGCGTGGTGACGCCCATGAAGGAACACAGGCCGAGGAAGCGCGCGAGGATCACGTTGTTCACCAGCGCCGCGCCTATCATCATCAGGACGAAATCCTTCATGTCGTGCTCCCGCCGCAAGTCTCGCCGGGCCTTGCGCGGCGCAGGAAGTGGGGCGCCAGTTCGCCGCGCAGCAAGAGGCGACGCGCGACGCGGCGCGCCAGCAGCAGGCCGAGCAACAGCCCGCCGGCCATCGCCGCCATGGTCGCGAGGTCGCTGCCCCAGGCGCTTTCGGCGATGCCGCCGGCGGTCAGTGCCGTCGCCAGCGGCAGCGCATAGGCGGTCAGCGCGGCGCGGATCAGCGCGCGCTCGGCGACGCCGATCACCACGCGCTCGCCGATGCGCAGGCCGTCCGCATTGTCGAGGGCGAAGCGCCGTGCCGCGATGCGGCTGGCGACCGTGCCGATGCCCGTGGCCCCGGCGCCGCAGCTCGCGGCCGAGGCGCAGCTGCCGCAGCTCGTGGTCTGCTCGGGTTCCAGCCAGGCTGTCGCACCTTCCACGTCGACGACGCGGGCGATGCCTTCCACGGTATGCAGGCTAGGCGACACTGTGCGCCCCCCCCATCTGGATTTCCTTGCCGGCGCGCAGGTCGAACAGCCTCTTGACCACCACCAGCAGGCCGGTGACGAGGAAGCCGCCGGGCGGCAGGATCATCATCAGCACGCCCATGTCGGCCGGCAGCAGGCGCAGTTCGATGGCCTTGAAGGCCGGGCCGAGCAGGAGCGAGGCGTCGGCGAACAGGGTGCCGTTGCCGCTGATCTCGCGCACCGCGCCGATCGCGGTCAGCGCGATGGTGAAACCGAGGCCCATGAACAGGCCGTCGAGGAAGGAGGGCAGCACCGGCTGTTTCGCGGCGAAGGCTTCGAGACGCGCCAGCGGCAGGCAGTTGGAAACGATCAGCGGAATGAACAGGCCCAGCACCTTGTACAGCTCGTGCATCCAGGCGTTCATCGCCAGGTCCACCAGGGTCACCATCGCCGCGACGATCAGGATATAGACGGGGATGCGCACTTCCGGAGTGATCAGCTTGCGGAACACGGCGACCAGCAGGCTCGACGCCGCCATGACCACGGCGGTGGCCAGGCCCATGCCGAAGCCGTTGGTGGCGCTGGTGGTCATCGCCATCGCCGGGCACATGCCGAGCAGCATGCTGAAGACGCCGTTGTTGTCCCAGAGGCCGTCCTTGACGATGGTCTTGTAGTCGTTTGCCATTTCAGCTCTCCGCAAGCAACTTCGCCTTGTTCGCGGCGAAGAACTCCAGCCCGCCGCGGATCGCCGCCAGCACCCCGCGCGGTGTGATCGTGGCGCCGGCGAACTGGTCGAACTGGCCGCCGTCCTTCTTCACCTTCCAGCGCTCGGCCGGCGGGTTGCCCAGCGACAGATCGTTGAAGCGCAGGATCCAGTCGCCCTTCTTGACCTCGATCTTGTCGCCCAGGCCCGGCGTTTCCTTGTGCGCCAGCACGCGCACGCCGAGCACCGTGCCGGCGGCGGACAGCCCCAGCATCAGCTTCATTTCGCCGGCGTAGCCCGTGCCATGGATCTCGTAGGCGACGCCGGTCACGCGGCCCGCCTTGCGCGCGCGATAAATCGTGATTTCGCGGCCGTGGGCATTCTTCATGAGCAGCGTATCGGTCACCGGATTGTTGTCGTGGAGGGTGGTGGGAATCACCTGGGCCAGCGAGTTCTGCCGGTCTTCGAGGGCGCGCGCGGCGATGTCGTCCAGCGTCAGGCGATCGGTAATGGCCAGCAGCAGGCCGAAGCCGAGGCAGAAGGCGCCGAGGATCACGCCGTGGATCAGGCTCGGCGGCTTGATCGCGGCGGCTTCGGGCAGCAGGGCGTGAGGAGTGTTCATGGGCTGAAAAGGATTCCTTTGCCAGACGCTTCGCATCTTCCGTGCCACGCCTTGTGCAGTGCACACCAAAGCCGTGCATGCCTGCCCAAGTCCGCACCAGCATGGGAGTTTTCGCTCCGTCGCGACGCAAGGCCGTGGCGCCGGGGCCGACTCTCGTCTGTGTCGCAAGTCCTACAAAACACGACAGAAAACCTCCAAATCCGGTGCGAAATCAGTCTCGGCACGGAACCTGCTCAAGCCTCTGGAAACATTTGATGCAGGGACGGTGCGCCATGGCCAGGAAACAGGAAAAACAGCTCGTCGACAGCCAGGCGCGGGTGGCTGCCGCCGTGCCGGCGGCAATCCACTCGCGCGTGTTCCAGCACACCGTTGCCCAGGCCGACATCGCGATTTCGATCACCGACGTCGGCGGCAACATCCTTTACGTGAACCCCGCCTTCACCCGCGTCACCGGCTACGCCGCGGCCGAGGCGATCGGCCGCAACGAATCCATGCTCTCCAACAAGACCACGCCGCCCGAGGTGTACAAGTCGCTGTGGCACAACATTTCGCGCGGCGAGGCCTGGAGCGGGCGCCTGATCAATCGCCGCAAGGACGGCAGCAAATACCTGGCCGAGCTCTCGATTTCGCCGGTGGCCGATGCCGGCGGCGAGATCATCAACTACCTCGGCATGCATCGCGACATCACCGCCATGCATCGCCTCGAATGCGAAGTCAGGAACCAGAAGGCGCTGATCGAATCGGTGGTCGATGCCGCGCCGATGGTCATCGCGGTGCTCGATATCGACGACCGCGTGGTGCTCGACAACCACGAATACAAGAAGCTGCAGGCCGACCTGGGCATGGCCGAACCGGCGCCGATGCTGATGACGGCGATCCGCGCCGGACTGGAACTCGAAACCGTGGGCGGCCGGCGCAATTCCGGCTACGCCTTCCTTGACCGCGAGGTGCGCCTCGACCTGCCCGGCGGCAAGCCGCCGCGCTGGTTCTCGTGTTCCGGCAGCCGCGTGCGCGAGGACGACAGCGGCGCCGATGCATTCTTCCAGGGTGGCGGGCGCGACTACCTGCTGCTGGTGGCGAAGGAAATCACCGGCCTGCGCGCCGAGCAGGAAAAGGGCCGCGTCGCCGCGCTGCAGGTGGTGATGGCCGAGGAAGACCGCGTCTCGGCCCTGCGCGAAAGCCTCTCGGCGGCCACTTTCCGCCTCGAAGGGCCGCTCAACATGATGGCCTCGGTGGTCGGCATGCTGGCGCGGCGCAATGGCGACGCCGATCCGATGGCCGTCGCGCTGGCCGATGCGATGGCCGCCGGGCAGCAGGCGCTGGCCGAGCTGCGCGCCATGATTCCGGCCGAAACGCGCGAGGCCAGCGGCGCCATCAACGTCAACGAATTGCTGCGCGACGTGCTCGACTTGAGCACCAAGCGCCTGCTGGCCTCGGGCGTCAGCGTCGGCTGGAAGCCGCAGGCCATGCTGCCGACCCTGCAGGGCCATCCGAACCAGCTGCGCGCCATGTTCAAGGCGCTGATCGACAACGCCATCGAAGCCATGAGCGCGCGCGGCTGGCGCGAGCGCGAGCTGTCGGTGCTCACCCGCGCCCAGCCCGGCGGCATCGAGATCGTCGTCGAGGACAGCGGCCCCGGCATACCCGCGGCGAAGCAGCTCAAGGTCTTCGAGCCCTTCTACACCACCAAGCGCGAAGGCGCCGGACAGCGCGGCCACCTCGGCACCGGCCTTTCCGCCGCGCAGCAGGCCGCCGCCGACCACGGCGGCAGCATCGAAATCGACCCCGACAAGGCCGCCGGCTGCCGCGTGCGCGTGCTGCTGCCGGTGAAGCGGCGGCAATGAGAGATCACCATCCCCCCACGCTGCTGCGCGCCCAGTACGAGATGCTGTTCCGCGTCTCGCAGGCGCTGTCGCGTTCGCTGGATTTCCACCAGACGCTGCGCGAGGTGCTGCGCACGCTGGACATCACCGGCCACCTGAGCGGCGGCATGG
>CAZYTN010000147.1:0-5854 GCA_964650115.1 uncultured Sulfuritalea sp. | reverse complement strand
GCTCGGTACATTCCTGGACATCGTTCGCGGCGCATTCAAGGCCTTCGTTTATGGCACCGGAACGGCGCTTACAGACGCTTGGGGCGGCCACACGCTGGCCATCCCCAAACTGGACCATCTGGTTGCCGCCGGGGGCGCTGCCAGTTCGCCCTGGCTTGCCTGGCTATCAGTCTATTGCGAGCTGATTTTTCAGGTGCTGCGACATGCCATCACCGGGCACATGATCATCGGTGTCGTCCGTCTTGCGGGATTCAACGTATTTCGCAATACCTACAAACCGCTGCTGGCAGAATCCATCGTCGCATTCTGGAATCGCTACTACTTCTATTTCAAGGAGTTGATGGTCAACTTCTTCTTTCTGCCGACATTCGGCAAACTGGGAAAGGCTCTGCGCAACTGGCCCAATCTGCGCCTTTTCCTCGCTGTTTTCGCGGCGGCGTTCGTCGGCAACATGTATTACCATCTGCTCAACCTGAACGACCAACTCGTCGCAGGCCATGTGATTGAGTCTGTCTACAGCCTGCGTTCGCGATTCTTTTATTGTTTTTTGCTGGCTTTGGGTATATTCGTCTCGATGGTCAGGGAGCAGCGGCGGGGCAGTCGGCCGCTTCCCTCGGGAAACCTGAGACGTTTTCTCCGGATTGCCGGCGTCTGGACATTCTTCGGGCTCATATTCATCTGGAATGCCAAGGGAGGCGGAGACTTTACGACCCGCGTCAGTTTTTTCTTCAGTCTTTTCGGGCTCGCTTGAAGCCTGCAGATAGGCAAGCATGTCTCCTGCTCTAAACCTCGGCAATCTGTCTGAACGAGAATCTGGCGCGCCGCGACCAGCGTTTTGCCTGATCGCCTGACGAACGCTGGAGTCGAGCAAGGATGAAAGATTACCTGAACGGCCGGTGGCGGTCCCTGCTTGCTTACAATGGCCTGGATGGATTCGATGCATTGTGGGCCCTTGAGCTTCCCTGGTTTGAAGCCCCCAACCAGCGTCGCGGCGGCTGGAGCGGCGTTGCGCGTTGCGAGTTGCACGATGCCGAAGGGCATCGTCATGCGTTTTTTTTGAAGCGTCAGGAGAATCACGGTACTTTTTCATGGCGGCATCCGTTCAAGGGCATGCCGACCTTCGAGCGGGAATTCCGTCTGATCCGCCGTTATCAGGCTGGCTCGATTCCCGCGCTTACTCCGGCCTACTATGCATCCCGTTTCACCGCAACGGGACACCGGGCCATCCTGATGACGGAAGCGCTTGACGGCTATCGCCCGCTTGATGAAGTGGTTCCGGGTCCGAAGTTACCGACCGCCGTCCGTCGCAATCTGCTGCGCACCGTGGCCCTGTTGACCCGCAAGATCCACGACTGCCATATCCAGCACAATTGCTATTATCCCAAGCATGTCTTCGTCCGAATTGAACCGGATCAGTCCGTGACGGCCCACGCCATTGACCTGGAAAAATCGCGCTGGCGCCCCATGAAATTTCTTTGCACCTTGCGTGATCTCGACACGCTTAATCGCTATTCCTTGGGATGGACCATGGCGGATCGGGTCCGCTTTTTCAAGTACTACCTGCGCATGGAACACCTGACGCCGTACGCCAAGTGGTTATGGCGAAGGCTGGCGGCGCAGGCACTCAAGAAAAATCACTCCTGAGACAGCTCGGCCCAAGATGCAACTTGCCTTCTCCCTCTTCAAGTACTTCCCCTTCGGCGGCCTGCAACGCGACTTCCTGCGCATCGCGCTGGCCTGCCAGGCCCGTGGCCATGCCGTCCGCGTCTATACGCTTTCCTGGCAGGGCAAGATCCCGGAAGGCTTCGACGTCGTGCAGGTGCCGGCAAAGGCGCTGAGCAATCACCGGCGCTACGAAAAGTTTGCCGAATGGGTGCGGCTTGATCTGGCCAGGCGACCTGTCCACCGCGTGGTCGGCTTCAACAAGATGCCGGGGCTGGATGTCTATTACTCCGCCGATCCTTGTTACGAGGACAAGGCGCAGATGCTGAGAAACAAGCTCTATCGCCTGTCCGGGCGCTACCGGCATTTCTCCGCCTTCGAGCACGCGGTGTTCGATCCACGCAGCCCCACCGAAATCCTGATGATCTCGGCCTTGCAGCAACCCTTGTTCGAGAAGCACTACGGCACGCCGGCCGGACGCTTCCACCTGCTGCCACCGGGCATTGCGCGTGATCGATGCGCGCCCGCGAATGCAGCGGAAATTCGCAAGGAATTCCGCCGCGAATTCGGCTTGAACGAAGATGATTTGCTGCTTGTCCAAATAGGCTCGGGCTTCAAGACCAAGGGTCTCGATCGCAGCCTGAAGGCACTCGCTGCCCTGCCGGTCGCGTTGAAGGCCCGCACGCGACTGATCGCCATCGGTCAGGATGAACCCCGCCCTTTCGAGCGGCAGATCCGTGCGCTCGGATTAGAATCGCAGGTCAGCATCCTCAAGGGGCGCGACGACATCCCGCGCTTTCTCCTCGGCGCCGACCTGCTGATCCATCCGGCTTACAACGAGAACACCGGCACGGTGCTGCTGGAAGCCGTCGTGGCCGGTCTGCCGGTACTGACCACGGCCGCCTGCGGCTACGCCCATTACGTCGACGATGCCGGTGCCGGCCACGTGATTCCGCTGCCCTTTGCCCAGGCGGCCCTCGATGCAAGCCTCGCGGCCATGCTCGCCGACGACGCGGCACGCCGGCAATGGGGCGCAAACGGACTGGCCTATGCCGCGCATGCCGACCTCTACAGCATGCCGGAGCGGGCCGCTGACGTGATCCTGCGGGCATCGCCATGAGCCACCTCGAAGAACCTCTGCGCTCGCTCTGGGCCGGACAGGATCCATTCGCCGCCGTCGAAGCCCTGCAAGGCGAGGTGCTGCGCGCACTCGAAGGACGCCGCACCCTGCGCACCGAGATCGCCGGTCGCGGCTATTACGTCAAGATCCATCGCGGCATCGGCTGGGGTGAAATTTTCAAGAACCTGCTGTCCGGGCGCCTGCCGGTGCTGGGCGCCGGCAATGAATGGCGTGCGCTGAAACGACTCGCGGTTCTCGGCGTCGATACGATGCGCGCCGTGGCCTTCGGCGAGAGCGGCAGCAACCCGGCACGACGCCATTCGTTCATCGTTACCGAGGAACTCGCGCCCGCGGTCAGCCTCGAGGATTTCTGCCGCGACTGGCCGCAGCATCCACCCTTGCCGGCGCTGAAGCACGCCCTGATCCGCCGTGTCGCGGAAATGGCGCGGCGCATGCACGACGGCGGCGTCAATCATCGCGATTTCTACATCTGCCATTTCCTGCTGCATCTGCCCGTCGATGCAAGCACGCCGCGCTTGTCGCTGATCGACCTGCATCGCGCCCAGGTGCGCACAAGTACGCCCCGGCGCTGGCGTGACAAGGATCTGGCCGCGCTCTACTTCTCCGCCCTCGACATCGGTCTGACCAAGCGCGACCGCCTGCGTTTCCTGAAAACCTATTTCGCCCGCCCGCTGCGCAGCGTATTGCATGACGAAAGCGCCCTGCTCAGACATCTGGAAGGCGAGTCGATCCGCCTCATGACGCGCTACCAGCGCAAATATGCACCCGGAGCCGGACAATGAGCGAGGCCAACGACTGGCGGCTGATGCCCGACATCGATCCGGTCGCGGCGGAGCGCTTCGCCGACCTCGACAGCGTATTCGCCCTCGACGGAAAGATCGTCGCGCGGGACTCGATGTCGCTCACGCTGCGCATCGACATCAACGGTCGCGGCTACTATGTCAAGCGCTATGCCGGCCTCGGCAAGAAGCCCCTGCGCCGCTGGTTCGCCACGCCGCGGGTGCAACTGGAATGGGAGAACCTCCGGCATTTCGCCGACTGGGGCATCCCCACGGCGCGCCTGGTCGCCCATGGCCTGCAAAATCAGGGCGGCCGCTTCCTGCGCGGTGCGCTGATCACGGCAGAAATACCCGACACCACCGACCTGGGCTGGCTCGCCCGCAACAACGAACCGCGCCTGAAAAGTCGGCGCTGGCTGAACGGCGTTTCCCGCCAGCTGGCCGACATTGCCCGCCGCATGCACAGCCGCCGCTTCGTGCATGGCGACTTCAAGTGGCGCAACCTGCTGGTGGACAAGGCCGACAGTCTTCATCTGATCGATTGCCCGAGCGGCGGCTTCTGGTGGCCGCCCTTTCTCGAGTACCGCATCGTCAAGGACCTGGCCTGTCTCGACAAGCTCGCCAAACTGCATCTTTCGCGCAGCCGACGCCTGCGTTTCTACCTCGACTATGCGCAGAAGAAGGCGCTCGATACCAGCGACAAGAAGCGCATCCGCAAGATCGTCGGCTTTTTCACCGGCCGTGACGAACTCGTCGCCACCGCCGCCTCCCTGCGCGCCGCCGGGCGCAAGCCGCTGCCGCAAACCGGCATCGCGCTCGAAGACGGCCGCCTGATGACAGTCGAACGCTGGCAGCGCATCCTGCCCGGCAAGCGCCTGACGGGCAGCGGCGAATGGCAGGGCCGCAAGGTGCTCGCCAAGCTGTTCATCGCGGCACGCGGCAGCGAACGCCACTGGCAGCGGGAATGCCGCGGTGCCGAAACCCTCGCGACGCACGGACTGCCGACCCCGGCGTTGCTGGCCTCGGGGCTGCTGCGCGATGGCGGACAGTACGTCCTCTACGATTATCTCGACGGCGCGCACAATCCGGATGGCGAATCGCTCGATGAGCTGACGCCGGTTTTCGCACAGGTCGGCCGCATGCACGCCCTGGGGCTGGTGCAGGAAGATGCCCACCTCGGCAATTTCCTGCTCAAGGACGGACGGTTTTACGTCATCGACGGCGATGCCATCCGCGGCCCGGCATCGCCAGCCGACTGCACCGGAAATCTCGCCCTGCTGCTCGCCCAGTTGCAGCCGCAGGCCGAAGCGACAATGCGAACCGCCCTGCTGCAGGCCTACCGCAGCGGCAACCCGGGGGCCACCACCGATGAGGCGCAACTCGCCGCCGCGAGTGCGCGTGCCCGCCAGGCGCGCCTGGCTGACTATCTGGACAAATCCCTGCGCGATTGCAGCCTGTTCAAATCCGCGCACAGCGTCGATCGTTTCTTCTCGATCGTACGCTCGGAAACCGGCCTGCTCGCCCCCCTGATTCACGACCCGGATGCCTGGCTGGAAAGAGGCATCCCCCTCAAGCGCGGCAGGACTGCCACGCTGGCGCGAGTGGAAGTGAATGGGCGTCAACTGGTCATCAAGCGCTACAACATCAAGGGGCCGGGTCATGCGCTGTCGCGCAGCTGGCGGCCGAGTCGCGCCTGGCAGTCCTGGCTGGAAGGGCATCGCCTGAGCTTTCTCGGCATCGCCACGCCGCGCCCCCTCGCGCTGATCGAGAAGCGCGCCGGCCCGCTGCGCGGCAAGGCCTGGCTCATCAGCGAATACTGCGACGGCGAAAGCCTCGCCAGCCGTTTTCACGATCCGGACACGGTACCGCCCGCCTCGGACCTCGACGCCATCGGCGAACTGATGCGCCGGCTAGTCGCCGCCCGCATCAGCCACGGCGACTTGAAGGCCACCAATCTGCTCTGGTGCGACGACCAACCGCATCTGGTGGACCTGGATGCCATGCGCCAGCACGCCGGCGAAGCAGGATTCAAGCGCGCATGGCAAAGGGACTGCGCCCGCTTTCTGGACAACTGGCCGCCGGGCAGCGCGCTGCGGCACGCATTGGAAACGGTTTTGCGGCGGCCCTGAAATCAGGGTGCCGGCGTACCCGGCTCGGCGGGTTCCTGGAACTGCATGGCATGCAGGCGCGTGTAGTGACCGCCATGGGCGATCAGTTCGGCATGGCTGCCGCGCTCGACGATTTTTCCGGCATCCATCACCATGATGACATC
>CAZYTN010000146.1:0-5860 GCA_964650115.1 uncultured Sulfuritalea sp. | reverse complement strand
CCGCCGCTCACGGTGGAATTCAGGTCGAAGCTGACCTTGCTGACGACGGTGTCCTTGCCGCCGCCCGCAGTGCTGTCTTCCAGGATCACGTCGCCCGCGGAGTCGACGTTGTAGGTATCGTCGCCGACGCCGCCCTGCATGAAGTCGGCCCCCGCGCCGCCGTCCAGGGTGTCGTTGCCCGCATAGCCGGCGAGAACGTCGCTGGCGCCGCCGCCGGTAATCGAGTTGTTGAGGGCGTTGCCCGTGGCATTGAAGCTGCCGGTGCCGGTGAAGACCAGGTTTTCGAGAGTGCCGCCAGTGCCGAGCGTCGCGCCGCTGTTGAGGCCGCCGACGATGGTGGCGCTGAGGTCGTAGCGGTTCAGGTTGGTGCGCACGGTATCGGTGCCGGCGCTATCGACGATCTTGTCGAGCAGGTTGTCGACGATATAGGTGTCGTTGCCGGCGCCGCCATCCAGGGTGTCGTTGCCGTAGCCGCCGTCGAGGGTATCGTTGCCGAGACCGCCAATCAGGGAGTCGTTGCCGAAATTGCCGTACAGGGTGTCGTTGCCGGCGCCGCCGTCGATGACGTTGTCCGCGCCGTTGCCGGTAATGACGTTGTCGACCAGGTTGCCTATGATCTTGCCCACCGAGCCGCCCTGCACGACCAGGTTCTCGATGTTGGCGCCCATGGTGTAGCTGCCGGCGCCGAGGCTGGCGCGGAACATCACGGTATCCGCGGTGCCGCCTGCGGCCCCGACGACGGTTTCGCTCGCGAGGTCGCCGCTGTCGGTCACGTAATAGGTGTCGTTGCCGAGGCCGCCGTCCATGGTGTCGTTGCCGGCGCCGCCGGTGATGGTATCGTTGAGGCGTGAGCCGACGATCTTGTTGGCACTCTCGTTGCCCGTGATGGTAAAGCCGCCGGGAACGGAACTGCCGGCAGCGGTGATGGCGGAGGCGTCGAGGGTTTCGAGGTTGCGCGCCATGACATAGGCGGTGCCGTTGAAGTAGGCGGGCGCCGTGGTGCCGGTGGCGGGATCGTTCAGCAGGAATACGCTGTCCAGGCCGCCCTTGACCGTGGTCGTGACGCCGACGCTGGTGACGAAGTCGGCCAGTTCCTGGATGACATCGCCGCTGTTGTCGACAAAGTAGGTGTCGTTGCCGCTGCCGCCGATCAGGGTATCGGCGCCGGTGCTGCCGTTGATGGTGTCGTTGCCGGCCATGCCTTCGAGCAGGTTGGCATTGGCATTGCCGAGCATCAGGTTGTTCAGGAGGTTGCCCTTGCCGTTGAGGGTGTTGGCATTGGCGACCGTAGCGCTGGGAACGTAATTGCCGTCCATCAGCACCAGGTTCTCGACATTCGCGCCCAGGGCATAGCTCTTGAAACTGGCGCTGCCGAAGAAGTGCACGGTGTCGCCGCCTACCACTGTGCTGGTTTCCAGCACCACGTCGCCGATGTTCTCGACCATGTAGCTGTCGTTGCCGTCGCCGCCGATCATGGTATCGGCGCCGGTATGGCCATCCAGCACGTCCTGGCCCGCACCGCCCACCAGGGAGTCGGCGCCGGTGTTGCCCTGCAGGTAATTGTCGAGCGCATTGCCCGTGAGTTTTACCGCTGTCGTGGCGGTCTGCACCGCGCGTTCGAGGTCGGCCGCGAGGACGTAGCCGTTGTTGCCCCAGGCCGTGAAATCGGCATAGGCGGTATCGATGCCGCCGCCGCCGGAGAGGGTGGCGCCCTTGCCGAAGTTCATGAATACGTCGTTGCCTTCACCGCCGGAGAGCAGGCCCTTTTCGCCGGTCAGGTTGTTGGTCAGGTCGCCATACAGGATGTCATTGCCGGCGCCGCCGAGCACGGTGTCGCCGTTGCCGCCCCAGATCGTGTCGTTGCCGGCACCGCCGTCGATGTTGCTGGGGGCGGCCGCGCCGGCGACGGTGCCCGCCCCCAGGGTCGGGTCGAAATAGGCGGTGGTGTAGGAAACCACCGAGTTGTTGGCATAGGAGTTGGAATTGACGATCAGGTCGTTGCCGTCGCCGCCGCCGATGGTGTCCTTGCCGCCGCCGCCGAACAGGTTGTCGTTGCCCGCCATGCCCTGCAGGTTGTTGTTGCCGGCATTGCCGTAGATCGAGTTGGCCTGCGCGTTGCCGGTGCCGTTGATGTTGCCGCCGGCATGGTCGAGATAGAGGTTTTCGACCCCGACGGCCAGGGTGTAGTTGGCGATGCTGTAGACCGTGTCGGTGCCGCCGAGCGTGCCCACTACGCCGCCCGGCACGCTGGCAGAGCCCGCGCCGGGAACGGAGGATTCGATGATCACGTCGGTGGTGGCGTCGACATAGTAGGTATCGCTGCCGGTGCCGCCCGCCATGGTGTCGTTGCCGAGACCGCCGTAAATGGTGTCGTTGCCGCTGCCCGTGACGATGTTGTTGGCCAGTGCGTTGCCGTAGATCGAGATGGCGTTGAAAGTCTTGTCGATGATGAAGTTGGTAATGGGCGCCACCAGCGCCGAGGCCTGCACGACAATATCCGCCCCCATGACATTGAGGTTTTCGACGTTGTCGGGCATCACATAGGCCGCTGTTGTTGCCCAGTAGCCGGTAACCCCGTTCCAGGTATTCACCAGGGTCACGGTGTCGATGCCGCCGTTGAGCAGCTCCACCACCCGGTCGGTATTTGCTAGAGAGCTGGCGTCGATCAGGTAGAGGTCATTGCCCAGGCCGCCGTAAAGCTCGGTGTACTTGATCGAGACCGATCCGAAGTTGATGCCGCCGTCGAGGGTGTCGCCCAGCGGGGTGCCGACGATTTGCCAGTCAGTGGACAGCTGGGTGTTGGTATTAGCGAATGTGGCCATGATTATCTCCTTGACTTTCGAATTCGGACGGGCTTGAACGTTGGCAAGTATGTCACATGCGCAGGGTCATGGGCACACTTGGATGCTGAATGCAAATCAATCCCGAAGGGCGGGACGGCCGCCCATGGATTTTTTGTTTATAGCGCCAAAACCGACCTTCCGCCATGCAGAAAGTCACACTTGGCGGTACAAATTTCCGGTCCTGCCCCGCCGGACCTTGAAACCGGAAACCGCAGGCAGTCCGGCGTGACCGCGCCACGGCAAAGCCTGCGCCGGCTTCCCGGCTGCGTCAGGCGCCCGCGATGCGCTTGCCGCTGACCCTTCGCGCCAGGTCCTGGTAATTCTTCAGGCCCAGCTGGTAGTTGTAATGCTCGATGACGTAGGCCCTGGCGGCCTGCCGGATGCCGTGCAGGTCCTTGCGCCGGTCGATGGCGAGATCCACGGCGTCGGCGATGGCCTGCGGCGAGAAGAAGTCCACCAGCAGGCCGGTCTTTTCGTGCTGCAGGGCCTCGCGCACCGGCGCCGTGTCCGAGCCGATTACCAGGCAGCCGGCGGCCATGGCTTCCAGCATCGACCAGGACAGCACGAAGGGCACCGTCAGATAGACATGGGCGGTGGATACCTGCAGCGCCGACAAGTAAGTGGCATAGGGCACCTGCCCAAGGAAGTGCACCCGCTGCGGGTCGATCCGCACTTCGGCCAGCATTTTCTGCCGGTAGGTCTGGCCCTCCGGCAGGTTGCGGCCGTAGCTGACCCCGTCGCCGCCGATGACGACGATCCGGCAGCGCGGGCGGCGCCGGCAGATTTCCTGCACCGCGCGCATGAAGACGTGGAAGCCGCGATAGGGCTCGAGGTTGCGCGCGACATAGGTGACAACCTCGTCGTCCGGGCCGAGCACGGTGCCGTCGGGCAGTTTCAGGCGGGCCGCGGGATCGGGCCTGGCGAGGTCGGTGTTCACGCCTTCGTGGATCACCGATATTTTCGACTGGTAGACCGCGGGAAAGCCGCTGCGCTGCCACTCGGTGGGGCTGACGCCGGCATCGCAGCCGTCGAGCGACAACAGGTTGACCAGGTTCTTGGTGCGGATCCGCATCAGGTCGTCGATTTCGTTGGGATACTCGGGGTCGAAGCCGGTGTCGGCGCCGGTGGCCCGGTAGAAGAACTCGAAAAAGTTGACCAGCGGCGTTTCGGGGAAGATGTCCTTGACGTAGAGCGTCTCGCCCCAGCCGGCATGGCCGATCACCAGGTCGGGATGAAACCCCTCGTGCTTGAGCTGCATCAGCGTGCGCAGCACCGACTGGCCGGCGAGCACGCCCGCTTCGGCGCCGGCGATGTAGTGGTGTATCCCGCGCGTGGTCGCCCGCGCCGGATCGCAGTTGATTTTCGGAATGCCCTTGATGCCCTGGGCGTGCTTCTGGCCGATGGAAACGACCCGGTTTTTCGGGTTGCCTGCCCAGTGCGTGGCGATGTGCAGGAACTGGCCGGGAAAGTTCTGGTGGATGAAGAGGACGCGCGCCGCGTTCGTCGCGGCCGGCCGGCTGCGGCGCATCTTGTGCGCGGTGGCCCACAGGTTGAAGTGTTCGTCGGCGGTCACTTCCACGTCCTGGAAGCCGGCCGCCCTGAGGGCCTTTTCCAGGGTCTTGGCGGTAAAGCCCGTGCGGTGGGCCATGAACAGGTTGCCGTGCGCCATCTGGGGCCGGTGGCCATAGAGGATGTCGAGCGGCGCGATCGGGCCGGCGGGCGAGGTGTAGGCCGCGTCCTCCAGCTTGTCCTCGGCGATCAGCCTTGCCACCTGGCGCAGGTCGGGCAGGGTGACGAGGGCGAAGCCGCCGGGCTTGAGCACGCGCCAGAATTCGCGCAGGGCCACCGGCACCTCATGCGGGTAGAGGTGTTCGACGTTATGGCTGGACCAGACGGCGTCCATGGTGTCCGACTTCACCGCCGCCATGTCGGTGATGGACGCGATCACGTCCGGCTTGACGTCGGGGTTGAGGTCGAGGCGCAGTTCCTGCCACTCGGCCGAACGGAAGGTGGCGTGCAGCTTGGCCGGGCTTTTCGGGCCGCAGCCCACATGAAGTACCTGCTTCAACCTGAATTCCTCCTCTTGGGGCGACAGCAGGAGCCTGACCATCTCCCGGCGCAATTGCACCAGGGCCGGCGATTTGGCGATGGCTGCACTATATCACTCGTCATAGGGCGGGCCCCGGCCGGCAAGGGTCATGCCGCCCGTGCAATTCAATTTCCGTCCGGCGGTCTGCAGCGATATGCCTGCCTCATTGCATCAAGCCGGCCAGCGGATCCTGGCGGTAGAAACTGCGCAACTGACCATAGACCTCCGGATACTCACTCCCGAGCAATTCCGGGGTTTCGAAAAAGGCCTCGCTGGCGACGGCAAAGAATTCGGTCGGCATTTCGGCGCCGTAGGGATCGAGGGGCGTTTCTTCGCCGCTGTCGACACGCTGCTGAAAGTCGTTGAAGGCCGAACTCATGACCTCGATCCAGCGCTGCCGCGACATGCCGGCATGCAGCGGTGGCATGCCATCGGCGTCACCGCTTTTCATGTCCAGCTTGTGGGCGAACTCGTGGATCACCACGTTGATGCCGTCGGCGTCCTGCGCCTGGTCGAACCATGAGATCAGCACCGGGCCGCCGTACCAGGCCTCGCCCATGACTTCGTCGTCGTACTCATGCACCACGCCATCCTCATCGATCATGCGGCGCGGGATCACGAAATCGCCCGGATAGACCACGATGCCGACCCAGCCGGAATACCAGGCCAGCCCCAGGTGCAGGATCGGCAGGCAGGCCTGGAGCGCGATGGTCAGCTGGATGCGGGGTGTCAGTTGCAGGCCCTGGGCGCCGCTCCACTGCTTTTCGGCGATGAACTGGCGGGAGAGCTGGCGTAGGCGCAGGCGCTCGTCGGGCAGGAGATGGCCGAGAAAGGGCAGCCCGGCTTCGACCTGATCCCAGAGCGCTGCGTCGATCCGGAGGCGATCGCCCTGACGGCGGCGCCACCAGGCAAGGAGCTTGCGCATCAT